>CAYSZA010000213.1:0-5467 GCA_964435275.1 uncultured Methanosarcinales archaeon
CTTGTCGGTTTTGCCTCTGGCAAACCGCACCACTATTTTAAAATTGCAATTTTACGGCTCTTCGCTGTTTTGTATGGGTTGAAAATAATTCATTAGTTATACAGTTATCCGATTAAAATGAAAAACATTGAGCTTGAATTTGATTTTCAACAATACATGTTTCTAAATTTTGAGTATGTTACTTCAATATTTAGGAAATGAATATATGTTACCCACTCGAAACAGCGAAGAGCCAATTTTACTCTATTTCTTCCCTGCCTACTTTTGGAATTGCTGCTTATTCTTTCTCTTACTATCCTCTTCATTGATATATCGTCATTGAAAAAATTCCAGAGTTAGCCCCGGTTTTTACAGGTCATGTGCGAATGCCACTTCAGGGCTGCCGGGAACCACGCACCGCATACCCGCAATCTCCCCGATAACTACGGGCAGGCCATATACTTCTTCGATCACCTGAGGTGTAATTACCTCGGATCCTCCATGCGCGTGAACCTTCCCTCCTTTGAGGAGAATAAACCGGTCTGCATATCTGAGGGCCTGGTTGAGGTCGTGCATTGTCATTACGGCTGCAATCCCATGCTCAAGGACAATCTGCCTTATAATGGCAAGAATTTCAACTTGGTTTTTCAGGTCAAGGCTGCTTGTAGGCTCATCAAGGAGGAGGACTTTTGGCTCCTGTACGAGTGAGCGTGCAATTGCAACCTTCTGGAGTTCGCCTCCGCTCATTTCATCGATATAAGCCAGGCGCAGTTTTTCCATTGAAAGCAGCCTGAAGACCGAATCGACTATTCGAAGGTCCTTTTCGGTAACATCCCATTTGATATGGGGCCGCCTTCCAAGCAGGACTGCATCAAAAGCGGTGAGCCTTCCGGTTTCCACCCTCTGGGGAACATATCCTATAAGGCGTGCGATCTCCATTGTTCTAAGGTCGAGAAGGTTATTCCCATCAAGATGAACTGCTCCTCCCCTGGGACGGAGAATCCGGTTAAGGCATTTTAACAGCGTAGTCTTGCCAACCCCATTGGGCCCAAGAATTGCTACAACTTCCCCCTCCTCGATGGAAAAGGCGATTTCATGGAGAATTTTACGGTTTCGATACATGAATTCCAGTTCATCAACAGAAAGAATCATCGTGTGTATCCCCTGAGAAGCAAGTAAATGAAAGTAGGTGCTCCCATGAAAGCAGTGAGGACAGATACAGGAAGCACATATGGAGATATTATAAGCCTTGCTGCGGTGTCCGATGCCAGAAGCAGGATTGCTCCAAACAGGATAGAGCCAGGTATCAGGTATTTCTGGTCGTCCCCTATGACCCTTCTGACCATATGAGGACAGATCAGCCCTACAAACCCGATAACTCCAAGAAACGCAACAATCACTGCAGAGACAAGGGCTGCAATTACCATGCCTATTAACCTTATCCTTTCCACATTGATACCGAGACCCTTTGCGGTCTCATCGCCTGCATCTATGGCATTGTAATTCCAGCAATTGGCAATGAAGAATATGACTGCAAGCAGTACAACGCCTGTCATTATTTCAAGTTCCGGCCAGTTTACTCTACCTACGTCGCCAAAAGTCCAGAAGACGACTGCTGCAAGCTGGGTATCGTCAGCAAAATACTGGAGGAACATCGTGCCTGCAGTAAAAAGAGAGGAAAGCGCAACTCCTGCAAGCACCATTACCTCCGGTGAAGCTCCCCGTATCCGCGAGATTAGCAGGATTATTCCTGTTGCAAGGAGGCAAAAAAAGAAGGCTACCATTGTTGTCAGGTAGGGGTTGTTAATTATGACGGCGTTTGCAACCGTGGACTGCACTTTTCCGGTTCCAAAGATAATTATAGAAACTGCAGCCCGAAAGCGCCGGCATTTGAAATCCCAAGAGTAAACGGGGACCCGAGAGGATTACGCAGGATTGACTGCATCACAACCCCTGCAGCTGAAAGTCCGGCTCCTGCAACTATTGCAGCCAGAGCTTGAGGGAGCCGGATATTCCATATTATTGAATCCCATTTTGTAGAGACGCTCTGCCCCATTACAGTCTGCAGTACCTCATAAGGCGGTATTCTTACCGCTCCGACTGAGATTGAGTAAATAAGCAAAAAGAAGAGGAGCAGGAGCCCCCCCATGATCCAGAAGTACTTTCTGCGTACATACACGAGATAATCTTCCGGAACTGCTCCATTGGCGAAATGCACCTGTTTATACCCTCCATCTTATTACAAAATTTGTTTAAAGCCCATATTACTGTACTGTCCGTTCAGGTCCGAGAATACAGGTTTGCCAAGGAAGAATGTATAAATTTCGTCGGCTTTGGCTTCAGGGTCGATGTCTTCAAACCTGTCCGGATAGAGCACTTTTCCTACAAAATAAGCATTTGCAAGCACGGATTCATAGTTAGTGCTGTAGAAGTTGTAGGGGATTACTCCATAGACCTTACCTTTCTTTACAGCCGAAAGGCCTGCGAGGGAAGTATCATTCTTGAGTTCTCCAATTGCACCTTCATTACCGAGCTGGAGGGTGCCAACATCGATAAATATATACTCGGGATCCCAGTCAACGAGTGCCTCTTTAGCAATATCGGCATGCTCTGTGCCCATTCCGGCTGCAACATTCTTTGCATTTACCCAGAGGAATGGTGCGTAAGCGGGTTCCGTGGAGATTATTCCATGAGCTCCAGACAGACTCACACCACCAATATAGACAGTTTTTCTTTCGGATTCCGGAATGTCTGCAGTTCTGTTTTCGAGATCCTGCATCGTAGCTTCGATATAAGCGATTACTTCTTCTGACCTTTCCTGTTTGCCTACTACCTTGCCCATTATCTTGAGAGAGTTATACATTTCGGCTTTCTGTGTTTCATTATTCAAAGACCCGTAAGGGAGTGAGACTACAGGGATGCCGGTTTTTTCCTGAAGGGCGTCGGCTTCAGTGGCAGTAGGTGCCGATGACTGTCCAATCATACTGGTTTTCAGGATAACCTGAGGGTTAATCTCAATGATTTTCTCCGGGTCATCTTTACCCTTTGCCTCGCCAATCAGTGGGTAGTCATTAAATTGCGGATTTGCAAGGACATAGGGTCGCCCTTCGATTTCATTTTTCTTTTTCTCCATGCTGTCAACCCCTACTACGTAGTCCTGAGCCTGCAGATATACCAGGTAGCGCAGGCATCCAGCTCCTGAGCAGACAACTTTTTCTGCATTTTCAGGTATGGTGACTTCTCTGCCTAACCCATCCGTGAGTGTAATCCCTGCAGATTCTGCTGCTTCACCAGTATTTGCAACTCCCGAATCTTCTGCTGGAGCCGATACTTCCGAATTTTTATCAGATGCGGATTTTTCAGCGCATCCTGAGGTTATTACCAGCATAGCAAGGAGTAATCCTAGTAAAATAATTTTATTTAATTTATTACTATGATTTAGTTTCATGCTACTTTCCTCTATGATTAGAGAGTAAAAGTATTACATAAAATTAACTAAATTTACCTGTTTATTATTAAAACCTTAACAGATTTCTGAAAATGGTGAGTTATTGTGATTTTTAAGGCCAGATGAAGATAAACTTGTGGTATTGCCTGAAGCAAGCCTGCTTTTATTCTTGAAACCGACAGCATGCTCTGGTGGCTGTTTCTGGTGGATCAATTTCCGTAAAAAGTTAACTCCGTGAAATGTTGACCAGGTAAAGTATCAGTTAAAATCAGATAATTATTAGAAAAATAATATAAAGATAAGATAAAAATTATAGGACTTACAAAGTCGAACTGAGAAGTCAATAACTGAGAAGTCAATAACTGAGAAGTCAATAACTGAGAAGTCAATAACTGAGAAGTCAATAATAGTAAGCCTTCAACTGCCTGAAGGGTAAATTTAACACAAAGTTTATTGTACTTGATTTTATACCTCAAGTGTGTAAAGTCCTATTAAACAAGGGTGACTTAAAGAAATTGACGGATTCATTCCGCCACTGAAGTGACGGAGATTCTCCTTCGCTCCTCCTAATAAATGGGCTAAACCAGAGAAGTAGATTTGCTTTTCAAAAAACTTTTTGCTTTTCAAAAATTTAAATCTGAAGCCGGGATCTTTTCGAAAATAGATTTCTCAGAGCATGTTCAAAGTAGCCTTCTTATTCCTTATGAACCGGAAATGTCAGAGGAAAAATGTCCTGAGTTCAATATTCAGGCTCGAGCCCCTCAATCCGGGAAAAAGTTTTGTCCAGTTCGGCTCTTTTCTCTACTCGCTGCTTTCTTTCCTTTTCCTGGTGGATTGCCTGGACGGCTACTCCGTACAGCTTCTCCATTTCACTGGCTGACTCCAGAGTAAGTACGGACAGAACCTGGGGATACTCGCCGCTGCGGACGATTATTCCCTTAAAGACATGCCCTATGGCACTGGACAGCTTTTCGATTTCACCTGAAATATCATCTATGTTCAGGTATTTACGGTCGCCCTTGATAATAATCATTGCCCGGCTTGCTTCCTCATATACATCTGTGGAAAAGAGAAGCCCTGTCGGAGAAAGGGTGTTCTGGATTGCAGTTTTAATAGATATTTCCCTGTCAGCCCTGAAAAAGCCCATTGTTGCAAGACCTGCACCCCCACTTATAACGGTCTTAAAATCCCCGAGGTCCGTTACCATCATCATTTCACTGTCAAGGGCATCAAGCAGGAATAGAATGCGTTCGGCAATCATATCATTGATACCGTTATAGGCTTCCTGGATGCTTCCTCCGAGATTCTTCAGGTACTGGTTATCGGCAAGGATTATCCCATCTGTTCCGCTCTGACGGATTTCCCGGATCGAAAAAGCGGTATTTTGCAGGTAAAGCGTTCCTTCCTCCCTGAAAGGGAGCACGACAAGACAATAAACGGGATAGTTATAACGAGCTTTCATTTCTTTCACGAGCAAAGGAGTAAACGAAGAGCCTGTCCCCCCGGAAGCCGAGGTTATCACGAAAGCAATATCAAAATTGCCCCTTCCCTCAATCTGCCGCATTATTATCTCTTTTTTATCCTCAAAAACCTGTTTTCCGATATTCCGGTTTGCACCAACCCCGTGAAGGTGTTCAATATGGATTCTGTCCCTTGCTTTTGTAAATTTCATCTCTTTGAGATCATTAATTGCAGTGTTCAATGCAAGAGTCTCGACATGGCTTTTAAATTTCTGCCTGGAATAAAACCTGGCAAGTTTGCCGCAGCTTCTTCCCCCTCCCAGAGCATGCCGGTTAATGGAATCAAGAATTCTGTTCCCACATTGCCCATTTCCTATTACCAGTATATTGAGCAAAAAAACTCCTCCACTTTCAAGGGTATTTTAGCGCTTTTTCTGTATGGAGTTATTTATCGGTTTTTTCAGTCAAGGCTGCACTTTCCCGGGCTTTACCTCAAGCTACTTTTTTATATTTCCAACCCACTGCCTTTACTGCTCTCTTATACCCCAACGAATTATCCTCTTATACCCCAACGAATTAT
>CAYSZA010000214.1:0-5449 GCA_964435275.1 uncultured Methanosarcinales archaeon
TTTTCCTGAGATAAATCATGGAGGATGGAAACAGGCGCGTTACAGACTTGAATAGCATAAGTAAAACCTGGAGAATATTCTCCAGGTTTTATAATTAGCAGGCAAAAAAAGTAAAATATTATAATAGTGATAGGATACTTATAACAGAATTTTAATTTGACACTAAAACTTATATCCTAATAATATTTATTCACTTAAGGGGAGACATTATAAAATGATAGGAACTGTAGGGTCTCTACTTAGAGGGGCACAAACATTTCGGATTCCATTACTGTTAAAATAAATCCAGAGACTGCTGAAATATTTGTGCTCTTCTTAAGCATTAGTTCCTGCGGTAAAAGGAATGCATCTGGCATCTTCAACAGGTAAATGCTTAAGGTGAGAAACTGCAGAGAATAGTAAAAATTACAGGATTCTCGTTGCTAAGAACTGGAAACTTGCGTTAAAACAATAGATTTATTATTTATGAAATTACCGGAACCTGGAAAGACCGCACTAAAATCGTACAAAGAGAGAGGGTAAAGGATTGAAAGAACTGAACACAGAATAAGATAAGGTGGGATCAGTCCAATTTTTGCAATCAAAAATTACATATAAACCGAACTTCAGAGTCTCAGGATAACTTTCGCGGGGTAAAAAATAAAGTTGTTCAGACATAATAAAGATATTGAATAAACAGTGAAAAATGTGTATTTAGGATTTCAGTGGGGATAGAATTGATACGACAGATTCATCAAGATGGGATCCTTGGGGGTCTTACAGAAGAAAATAATGAAATCAGTTTAGATAAAATAATTAATAAAGTTCAAAACCCAAAAGGTAAGAGAAGTGGGGGCACATTGATTAAAAAAATAGAAGAATATAGGGCTCTGTGGGAATTATTTACGAAAAAAGAAAAGTATGACTCTATCCTTTTAGATAAGTACGGAGGATTTTCCTATTATTTTAGCAGTCAAAGAAGTGTTTTTGAGCCTGCAGTCTCAGACTTCCTGATTAAAAATGAGCTGAGTCCCGAATATCCTGAAGAAAGAAAATTTGCTGTATGCCTCACTCATGATATCGATTTTGTATGTCCTGGAATGCTGAATACTGCAGCCAGAGCCGTAAAAGCCCTCAGAAAAGGTCAGTTTGCACAGGTCTCTATCCTTCCATTCTCAAGAATAAATGGAACATGGAGTCCTTTGTGGAATTTTAGACAAATTATGAAACTGGAAGAGAGCTACGGAGCAAAATCCACTTTTTATTTCCTGACCCTTGATTCGAGAAACGAAGATTTCGCTTTCAGTATCGAAGAACTGGAAGGGGAACTTGGCCATATTTCAGATAGAGGATGGGAAGTTGGGCTCCATGGAGGGCATGAGGCATATAATAACCCAGTAGAGAGCAGAAGCAAAAAACGAAATACCACTCTTTTCAGCCAGATACATCTTGACTTCAATCAGGCATGGAAGCTCACGGAAAAGCTCATTGATACAGTTGAACGCCACAAAAGCGTGCTTACGGTCCTCTGGCATAATACCTATATGCAGGGAGATTATCTGGAATTTTATAGAAAAATCCTCCAGTACTCCACTCAAAAGGGGACTTGGACAGTATCGGGAGCTGAGATATACAAGTGGTGGAAGAAAAATATTGAAAATTACTGTGCAGGCTGAGGTGTAAAAGAAGAGAGGCTGGAAAAATATAATTAACCCGTAGAAAAGCGTCTGTGCTTACAGGCAAAAAATATTTTAGTTTGAAGTGACTTAGTATAAATATTATATTGTGGGGCTGTATGGAAACTGCAAAAGGATATACAGAGAGATTTACAAAAAATCTTGATGTGGTTCTCAGCGTTATGGGGTTCGGATTGGGGTTATTAATTATTTCCCTCTATTACGTAATTAATCTAAACCAGAAGGATATCGGAGTTGCCATTCTCTCTTCTTGTTTGATTTATATTCTTTTTAGAAAGAAATTTAAAAGTGAGGCTGCAATCTCTTCCCGAGAAGACAGGTTTAAAAGTACACTGGGAATCTCATTCTATCTTATTTTTCTAACGTGCGTTTTGATAGACAGTATGAATCTGTACTACAGGCCGATATCGTACTTTGTACTAATATGTGTCCTTGCGGCCATTATCGCCTCCCAGATTCTGTATATTAGAGAGGGAGACGGGGTAACTTCTGTATTACTGCAGATATTCTTGCTATCAATTCTCATAAGAGTCGGGATTTTCTACAATTTTCCGAGCCTGATGGGCTATGATGCTTATTTCCATGCCAGTATGGCACGGGTGATTACCGATACCGGGTTTGTTGCTCCAATTGAAATAAGCAGTAAATACTTTTATTACCCACTTGCTCATATTTTTGTTTCGATTACTCAGGTCATGGGCGAAACCGATATCAAAGACGCAATGTTTTATTCCATAGGATTTGCCAGCATCTTCAGTACAGTAGGGGTTTACCTTATAGGAAAGAAGCTTGAAGGCCCTCAGATGGGTTTATTGGCGACTTTACTGATAAACCTGAACAATCACAACATCGTTGCAGGCATCGCAAACATAACTCCTGGTTCTCTTGTTCTTTGCTACTTTATATTTATTATATACGCCATCTTTAGCGAGAAGCAGACTTTGAGATACACGGGATTCGTCCTGTTAATTACTATTTTGATGGTTCTGACTCACCAGTTGACCACTTTTGTGGTATTTCTTTCTTTAGTCTCAATTTATGCAGGCAAATACCTGCACAATCATGTGTACAGGAGTCTTCCTATCAAGACAGCCAGTTCCAACTACATTCTTTTTTTTATAATTAGTCTACAGACATACTGGATGTTCACGTATGTTAGCCAGAACACCTCGTTTCTTGAAATGGTCCTCAGTCCCCTTATAGATGTAATTCAGATAGGAGCAAGTTACTCAAGCGATGAACTTATTGTAGGCTCCGGAAATAATCAGGAAACACTGGAAGTACTCTTACTTCACATAAGCTACCTTGCTCTGCCGTTTTTCGCAATAGGAGGGGTATTAGCCTGGTTTTCTCGTGGTGACGCCAGAAAAGTCAATAAATTCTCTATCGCCCTAGTGGTTGTGATTCTATACAGTCTTGCTTATGGAATTCCTTTACTCGGAATGAGGAATTTCCTGACAAGCCGATGGTTCCCGCTGATATCAGTGTTTCTGGTACTCGTGGCCGCGTCATATATGCTAAAATTAGTGAGCCTTTTTAACTCAAAAAAAGCAAAGATTCCTGCAATCTTCATAATCGTTTTACTATTCTCGTTTGTGATGATTACAACGCCAGGAATAAACAAAGACAACCCGCTTGTGGCAAAGGACACAACCGTGAGAAATCAGTTTAAGAATATTGAAATTGAAGCAATTAAAACGATAACTGCGAGACACTCAGGAAACATCCTTATGGACTCACCCTATGATAGTTGTCTTTTTTACAGGGACAGAGGATATGACTCCCGTAACGCAACATATTTTAATATTCAGCATATACAAACTGGAGAGATTGATGGCAATCCTGTGGTTTTGTTAAGAAAATCAACTTTGAGAGAACCTGTCTCTATCAATGATCCTGAACGTTATGGAGTAAACTTTATCCAGACCCTGCCAAAAAGGTTCTTCAACAGATTTGAAGCATATGACTACGCCCGGATATATGATAACGAAGAGGTATTTGCTTACATAAAGGAAGAAAAAACGGCCCGAAATTAAGAGCCCAGAATAGTTCCATTGTTTACTGCGGAATAAAAAAAGAGCCCATATATCTGGGATTTATATTTTAAAGTTGGAAATAGTATGTCAAACTTTATCGCGAATGTGTTAAAACTTGTATCAGGAAGTGTTGCTTCACAGATTCTGGGTATACTTCTTGTACCATTAGTTACTAGGATTTACAGCGCTGACGATATAGGAGTTTTTCAGCTTTTTGTGTCAATATCAGGCATACTGGTAATTTTCTCTACTTTTTCATACCAGTTTGCTATTATGTTACCAAAAACCGAAGAGGATTCTGCAAACGTATTTTTCCTTTCCTCGATTTTAGTCACTTTTATATCCTTACTCATAGCTGTAGCAGTGATAATTTTTCCGAAGGATATTGAATATATTATTGAGTATATCTTTCATTCTCCGGGATCTTCAAAGTATTTAATCTATCTTCCTGCAATAGTATTCTTTAATGGCCTTTTTTTCGTGCAGAATTACTGGCTTTCAAGAAAACTACGTTTTGGAGTTATTGCAGGATCCAGAGTTTTAAATACTTTATCTACCAAAGCATTTCAGCTAGCTGTTCCTATCTGGAATGTATCTCCTTTAGGTCTGATAGCAGGTTATGCTATTGGATACGGACTTGCAGACCTGGTCATGCTCAAGGGCGCAAGAGAAGACTTGAAAGTTTTCAGGAAAGTATCAGTTAAAAGAATGAAAGAAATGGCTATTGAATATAAAAATTTTCCTTTATTTAGCTCCTGGTCTACACTGGCTAACACGATTTCACCACAGGTGCCCACTTTTCTGCTTGCATATTTTTACAGCCCAAGCGTTGTCGGATATTTTTCAATCGCGAATCAGGTAGTAAATATGCCTATGGGACTCATCGGGACAGCTATACAACAGGTTTTCTTCCAGAAAATCAGTGAGGTAAAAAACGGGAACGGAAAAGGAGATATGAAAACTATTGTTGGTGAAGTTTATAAAAAGCTAATCCTAATAGGGATATTTCCAATGATACTCCTGCTGATCCTAGGAGAAGAAATATTTACATTTGCTTTTGGACAGGGCTGGCATATATCAGGCACATATGTAAAGATCCTTGTGCCCTGGATATTCCTTGTTTTCCTTTCCTCACCTATCTCAACCCTCTACAGCGTCTTTGATAAACAGAAGGTCTGGCTTACCTTCAGCATGATTCTTTTGGTCTCCAGGGTCATAGCACTGGCTATAGGGGGTATGTACGGAAGTCCTGAGTTTGCCCTTAGCCTGTTCAGTTTTACAGGAGTTATATTCTGGCTCTGGAACAATGCATATTTGCTTAATCTCGCCGGGATTAATAAAATGGAAAGCGTAGAAATCCTTGTTAAATATGCAGCAATCGGAGTCGCCGTTTCGATCCCATTAATTCTTCTGGAGATACTCTCTGCGAACTTTTACGTTATCCTCTTTGCAGCATGCATTATAACTCCTGTTTATTACGGTGTAACCCTCCGTGACGATCCTACCTTCAGAAAGATATTTTCGGCTTTTCTCGTGAATATAAAAAATAAAACCTGAAAGGCTTAATTCCCTTTTCAGGAAAAAGTAACTTTACAAAAAGCTGATCTTTCTTAAGAATCCCATTTATAGAAAGAGGGTAGGGCTTCGCTCAGGAAAGCTCGACGGAAATTAAGGAAAGAGCACTAGAAAAAGTTAGAAAAAATTTTATTAAAATTATAAGAAAATTGCTAGAAAAAT
>CAYSZA010000215.1:0-5437 GCA_964435275.1 uncultured Methanosarcinales archaeon
TGCAGACAGTGATAGGGTCAAAAATCATGAGAAAAAATAGGGTAAGGGAGGGTAAATAATTATCCCGGAATCCTGAATAAAAGAGATCTTGTATCAGGCATACAGTTCTCTTAGCGATAGCAGAAGAACGAAATGGAAGTTCACTCAGGCAATTTCGCTTACGAACTCAATGGGGCTATCCGGATCATCAATGATATTGATATGCAGTTTTTCTGAACCACCTAAATTAGCAGCGTAACTTGCCACTACTCTTTGTTCAAAAGTAAATTTATTATCTAAAATAATTTCATACCTGTAGTATCCCGGTTCGACATTTATTTCAGGTGAAAAGATTTCACCCCCGGGATTCATCGTATAGTTTTCTTTGGATACAGAATTATTATAGAAATCAAAAAGCTCGATATGGATTTCATGGCTTTTTTTATCATTATTTCTCAGGGAAAACTTTAATGGATCTAAAGAATGATGTTTCTTAATTTCTTCCTCTCCTCCTTCACTATAACACCTCCACAGAAGATGGACAGTTTTCCCATCATACTTCTCGTCAGTTGAAGCAATCCCATATGATTGATTGAAAAAGTCTATATTAATGCAACCGTCAATTGAATCGTCTTTTACTGTGAAAAAAGCACTACTTTGCGGCTTTCCGACAATGTATCCCATATAAGAATTTACATTTGGTTTTTGAATCTCTCTTTCTTGAAGTTTAAGTTCATAATTTTCTCCCATGAGGCTGAGATTTAGACTTCCGTTTGAGGCTAATTCAATGAACTCTGAAGAGTTTACTATTACAGTTGCAAATTCACTACACGATTCCGGAGCCTTAATGGAGCTGTTGTCAAGTTTTATTTCTTTAAATATATTGTTTTCATCAGCTACTGACATACGTTTCTCTGCACTTTCGTTAGCTGTGGCTTTATTTAATTTATCATTATCTACAACTACTGCTTTAAAACCATTCCAATTTTTCGAGAGGTCAAGAAAACTGCTGTCGTTAACCTCTATTTTTTGAATTATATCTTTATCATACTGTGTACCCTCGTTATTGGAACCAAAATAAACAGAAAAAACCACAATTCCCAATAGAATTAACGTTGCAACTGCTAGAATATTAAAACGCATGACATTGCTCCAAAAATTAAAAAGTTGAGAATCTGTATCTACAGGGACAAATATTAATTTATGTAATGTAGTTTAGAAGTAAAGAAAAATTAAAAAATATGCCATAAAGTAACAGGCAACACCAGTTTAATCGCAGTTACTTAAAAATTTTTTATAGTCTTGTTTCCAATTCGGAAATTACAACGGCCTACATAACTCCTAATAGTTTATTTCTTCAAGCTTCTGAGTACATTCTGCAAGAAGCCTTTCTTTTCAAAATACTGCTGGTGATACTCCTCAGCCATATAGAACTCAGAAACCGGAATTATCTCGGTTACTATCGGGTTTTTAAAAACCCCTGATTTTTCAAGCCTTTCTTTTGAGGCCAGGGCGGCTGCTTTTTGCTCCTCGTCGTGGTAAAAGATAACCGAGCGGTATTGTTTTCCGACATCCGGACCCTGCCTGTCCCTTGTGGTAGGGTCATGGATTTTCCAGAAGACGTTGAGTAAGGTCTCGTAAGATACCACTTTAGGGTCAAAAATGACCCGAACGGCTTCTGCGTGCCCGGTATCAAGGGTGCAGACCTGTTCGTAAGTAGGGCGTTCAAAACGCCCACCACTAAAGCCAACCGCAGTTGCAACCACGCCTTTGACCTGACGGTAAGCCTCTTCAATACCCCAGAAGCAGCCTGCAGCAAAGGTTGCCTTTTTCAGGTCGCCTCCGGGATTTTCGAAAAAATCTGGATTCATTTCAGCTGTTCTATTCTCTTCCACTCTCTTCCCCCCTTAAGAAGAATAATTATTTTTTGCTGTATTTTCCCATCAATTCCCCTTCGGCAATAATGTGCCCTATCATTTCATTTTCAAGATCTCTTCTCCCTGCCCCTGCTTTAAGATCGAGCTGCCTGTCCAGAGCATATACCCGGAAGAAGTACCTGTGTGTGCCCGAGGGAGGGCATGGCCCACCGTACCCTATTTTTCTGAAATCATTTATTCCCTCGACCCCGGGTATGGTATCTTCTTCGATTTTCGCTACAGGTTCTATGTTCCAGACAATCCAGTGCGTAAAAGTCTTCATGGTAGCGTCAGGGTCGTCTACTATAAGCACTAAACTTTCAGCCTCTTCAGGAATGCCTTCGAATTCCAGAGGCGGATTTACATTTGTCCCGTTACATGTGTATTTTTCTGGAATACTTCCGTTAGCTACAAATGCGCTGCTAAAAACCTTTATATTCTGAATATTCATGCTTTCATCCCCTTTGCCGGCCTCGGGAAACTCCTCGTTTACAGGTGCTTCTGCACTCTTGTTTTGAGCACATCCCGAGATCAAAAGTATTCCTGTGAACAGGAACACCAGAACAACAGCACCGGCCTTTCTGTTCATATGTGACACCAGCTCCTGACAGCAGGAAAATTGCTCAACACCGTAATATTAAAGCTAAAGAGATATAATCTTAAGGACCGGGTACGTGGCATACACTAAAACTTAATCTCAAAAGGTTGAACTTTACAGCGCACTTCGAGGTTTACCTAAGGCTTAACTTTTTAGACATGCTCAAATCCCAACTGGAGATCCGGCAGACACCAGGCAGGCTCCTCGGTTAGCCTGGTGGAAACCGGAAAGAATATCTGAAGAAAAAATCCTTACAGTCATCTCCGGGAGCCGCAGACTGAATCCTGATATGAAAGCAGGGTCAGTCTTCCACATCAAGAGATTGAATAATGTCGTGGACTGTAAGTTCTCCTTTAGCCACGCGCTGGACAAGCGGATAGATAAATGAACAATCATCGATTGCAGCCCAGCGTGCTTCTCCTACCCGTCTTACGACTTCATCCATGATTTCGCCGCACGTCTTGCAGTACCTATCTTCACTCTCTACTCCACAGCTTTCGCATTTCATTGAAAATTCCCCATAATCTATGGGAAAGTCGACAATAAATAATTTATGGTGATATGTGAGCATATTCTCATTGTCTTGAGTAAGGGATTAAAAGTTAAAAGATCCGGAAAATCGAATGGTATAAAGTTTCCCTATAATTCTCACGAAATATCCGTAAAGTCAAGCAAGATTGGCAGAAATTTCTTCGATTTCCTCCACCCCTGAACCTTTTAAGGTTATTTCTTCCCTGCCGCGTACCCCCAGTCCAAGTTCTACCGCCCTTTTGATCTGGGGCTGTGCCCAGACCGAGTGCTCCTGGATTTTCGGAACCGTACCAAGGGTTTTCAGGAGAGCAAGGCCTGCGGCATCGTTTGCTATCACGTCCGGGCTTGCCAGTACAATTCCTGGCTCTCTCAGGGTACCCAGGTCAGGGCCCCCGGTTACAAAACATTTCGTAGCGTCCGAGATATAAAAATCGGGCCTATAAACAAGGTTCGACTCGGCAATCATATTCCCGAAAAGCACATCCCTGTGTCTACCATGAGGAAGCTGTCTTCTATCCCGGTCTGCGGTTATGCTAATCTGGGATTTCAAGCCCATGGTAAATGTTGCAGTCCAGTGAGTCTTGATTACAGGTAGTGCAATCACGTAGTCTACCGAAGCAAGAAATTCGGGAACATAAAACCCTTCCGGCCAGGAGAAAGCGCTATCTGGCTTCATATAAGAGCGCTTCATGTGGTCGAAGGTAAGGATTTCATCTACTCCTTCGGCCTCAGCAGCCTGCCAGAGCCCAAGCTTCCTGAGCACCATTTCGGTATCCAGCGTGGTCATTGACTTTTCGGCAACAATAATTTTCCCCGGGTTGCACTTTTTTGCTTCCCGTATAGCGCCTTTCAGGACCTCTGGATTTGTCGAGCCAGGAGGGAGATCTGCAGTATTTGCATTCGGCCGGATCAGTACGGTAGATCCTTCCTTGATCCCAAGCCCTCCTGCAAGTTCCACTGCGGTTCTAACGGATTCCAGAACATCCTTATTTCTTGAAAGCCCAACAACTACCATGCTCAAAACTCCCAGATAGTAATATGTAGCCAGATATATAAAAATCAGGAATATTATAGACTTTCAAATAAATGATATGATGATATGGCAGCTGTTATTCCTTAGTATACTTTTCCCATAAACAGGCCCGCGCCAACCCGCCAGAGCAGGCTTGTTACGGGAAATTGTCAGGTACGGGAAATTACTGGTCCAGTTTACACTCACACATTTCTATAAGTGCTCCTTCCCCGATCCTTGAGCCGCGTGCAATAAGTGTATCTCCTGCCTGGACAACCGTATTGCCTTTTGGAGCATAGACCCAGCGGTCAGCCCTTTTGATTGCCATTACATGCAGCCCGGTTTCAGTCTCAAGCTTTAATTCAAAGAAAGTTTTTCCGACTATAGGAGAGCATTTCTCGACCTGGAGCCTGGTGATAACCTCTTCGGAATTCCTGACTGCAAGGGTGATAATAGGATGGAGTTCTATATCCCTGAGCACGGTGTCCGCAATTCCGTAGGCAGCGTCGGAAATGCCTTCAGAGGCACTTGCGAGGTGCAGAATTCCCCTGAGCAGGTTTACGTCCTCTACATGCTTTGCGGTTTCAAGCACCCAGTGCTGAAGTTCGTATTTCATTGAATCCATTTCGGATTCGAGAGCACTGACCTCATATGCGATATCTTCGTTGTCAAAAAGAATAGCCGAGTACGCAAGCCCTACCGACAGTTCGGACATATTCTTCATATCCACGATAATATCCACGGCATGTTCAAGGTCTTTTAAAAGCTTATTATGCTCGATTTCCCTTGGGACGAATTTCCTTGTCGTGGCCATCTCGAAGAAGAGGGTGACTCCTTCGTCGTGTCCTCTGGCAATCAGAACATCTCCCTGGCGGAGGCGGGTTTCCTTGTCAGGGTCATAAATCCAGTCTTCGTTTCTCCGGATAGCAATGACCCACATCCCTGTTTCGAGATCAAGTTCGAGGTCACCAAGCGTGCGTCCTGCCATTAAAGACTCTGCGGCGACCGTTGCCCTGACTATGGTTTCTTCCGCTTCCCTGAGAGCAACTTTCAGTTCCATCGGAATGCCCATATTCATAAGTACTATTTTGGCAATATCACCTGCAGCGTTTGCGATATTCTCCGAACACGCAGCAACCTGCAGAACCCCAAGGAGTCCTTCGGCCTCGTCAACCCGGCGTGTGCTTAACATCGCGGCCATCTTCATATGGTAATCGAGGGTATCCATCTTATCTTCAAGATTGAGTACCTCTTCTGCAATGTCCTCATCATCATAGATCATTGCAGAGTACGCAAGGTCTACCATGAGTTCGGAAGTGTCCTTCATCTCAGTCAAAAGATCCTTAAGGTTCTTTGGACTGTATCTGAATTCTTTAGGGAACATGGTCTCTATATCAACTC
>CAYSZA010000216.1:0-5385 GCA_964435275.1 uncultured Methanosarcinales archaeon
TGGATTTTACGGTATGTTCCCTTGCAATTTCAAGGCTCTTTCTATAGCAGGAAGCCAGCAAACTATCCTCGCCTTTCAGGCCTCCCTGCCATACAGGGCCGACAGTATGTATTACCCATTTTGAGGGCAGGCGATATCCCTTTGTAATTTTTGCTTCTCCCGTGGCACAGCCCTTTAAACCCTTACATTCTTCCAGCAGTCCTGGCCCTGCGGCTCTGTGGATAGCGCCATCGACTCCTCCACCCCCAAGAAGAGTCGGATTCGCAGCATTTACGATCGCATCCACCTCCAGTTTTACGATGTCTCCTTTAACTACCCTGATCTTGCCCGAGATATGTGCCACAACCTGTTATTTTGTTTCTATTCGTTTATATTTCGTCGACCCTTTCCCTGACTACTATGCGATTTGTATTGTCCTGTATGTTCTGCTTATAACTCTTTTTATCATCTTTTTGCTTTACTTTTTGCTTAGTTTTTGTTTTATCTTTTTGCTGCTATTCGGGAAAAATTTCCTATTTTCAAGTTCGTGTCTTCACTTTGTGTATTCCCAAACAATCATATAGCATAAAACATAGATTATATTAGTCAATCTGGGCATGGGGATTTCGGTTTTCCGAAGGTGATTATTTGCCTGTGACGAAAACTTTGATGCGCCTCAGGTGGGTTCAAAAGCTATATTATCCTGATTTGATGTACAGCAGTATTTAAGAATAGGTAAGGCTAAAAATTGCAAATTGAAACTTGATATGGGGAGACAATTATGGATGAGATGACACTTAAGGAGAGACTTTTAAACGCGCTGGAAGGAAAAGAGGTTGACAAAGTACCGGTCTGTTCCGTAACCCAGACAGGAATTGTTGAATTAATGGAAGAAGTAGGAGCTCCCTGGCCGGAAGCTCACTCTGACCCTGAAAAGATGGCAACGCTGGCAATTGCCAACCATGAGCTTAGCGGACTTGAAGCTGTAAGAGTTCCTTACTGCCTTACTGTACTTGCCGAAGCCATGGGCTGTGAGGTGAATATAGGCACAATTAACAGGCAGCCATCTGTTACTGCGCATCCGTATGTTAAGGATCTCGAAGACATGAAAATGCCCGAAAATCTGCTTGATATGGGCAGGATTCGGGCTGTACTTGATTCAATTAAAATCATAAGAGAAAGAGTAGGACCGGATGTGCCTATTATAGGAGGTCTGGAAGGCCCTGTTACTCTTGCTTCAGATCTGGTGAGTGTAAAATCCTTTATGAAATGGTCTCTCAAAAAACCCGACTTGCTACGGCAGGCACTGGATTTTGCAACCGATGCCACAATAGCTTATGCAAACTCCATGGTTCTTGCAGGAGCAGATGTTATTTCCGTTGCTGATCCTGTAGCATCTCCTGACCTGATGAGTCCGGATTCATTTAAAAATGAACTGCAATCAAGACTGCAAAGATTCTCTTCAGAAGTAAATTCCGTTACAGTTTTGCATATCTGCGGGAATGTGGGCCCTATCCTTGATTATCTGGCAGACTGCGGTTTCGACGGTTTGAGCGTTGAAGAGAAAGTCGGCAGTATAAAGAAGGCTAAGGAGGTACTTGGGAACAGGGCAAGACTCGTAGGAAATATCTCCAGCCCCTTCGTTCTACTTCCGGGTCCGATTGATAAGATAAAAGAAGAATCGAAAAAAGCTATTGCAGAAGGTGTAGACGTACTGGCTCCTGGCTGTGGAATTGCACCTATGACTCCACTTTCCCACATTAAAGCTATGGTAGAAGCAAGAAACGAATACTATGCCTGAAGATCCGTAACTATAAAAACTAATTAACTAATTTTTACTAATTCACTTTAATTTTTTCTATGTTTTCCTTGTTTTTCGTGATTGTAGAGTTTGGGTTGAGGCTTTCTCATTGGACTTTTCGTGGCCTGCGTAATTATAAGTCAGGAGTAAATCAAGCGTGATTATCTACATTCACAAATAATAGTGTCATTCAAAATGCTACCACTCAACAGATAAAACGCTGTCAGTACTGAAAGAGCCTGTAAGAGTTTATCAATAATAGGACTTACGCGGTTGAACTGAAAAACAGCAGTAGTAGACTCCCAACTGTATAAATCGCAATTAACATAATGAGGTTGCAGATGATTGATTTTGTACTTCAAGTGCGTAAGCACTAAATAAATCAGAAAAAATCAGAAAAACTAAATTAGGGACTTTTCAAAAAAGGAAAAAATGGAGAACTTGCCTTGGTTAGAGGCCGTAGTTCTCCGGCTTGAAGACCTTAACTTCCTCTTTATACTTTGTAAGGCAGTCACTCATGAACTTCTCTTTGTCGTCAGTAAGGGCCTCGAAAGCTGCCTTTGCGTCTGCAAGGGCTTTAGCTTCGAATCTGGATAGCTCAAGTTTCTTCTTCGCTCCTTCTTCAACTATCTTGATGCATTCGAGAGCAGCGTTCTTGGCGCGGAGGTAAATGTCGTTCCCATCTTTTGCAATTGCCTGCCCTACTCTGTAGGCGTTCGGGTATGCGAGTACATATCCCTGTGCGTCTCTGTACAGGTCGGAAGCCACGAACATATCTCTCAAGACCTTTTCATTGCCCGACTGGAGGGCGACATTCATAAGGGCACAGTCATATGCCAGAGTTTCGGACCAGCACTGGACAGTTGTACCACCGAATTCACCGTGATACTCGACTGATTCGTTGGACCAGAGGTCACAGCACTGCATGACAAGGTTACCCATCAGGTCCGAGTGGGCGCAGGTTGAAGTCTTACCTTCCTGAGTAATCGGGACACCTGCAATGGACTTCACAATGGTATTCTCGTAACCACAGTCTTTTCCAGGGCCTACTGCACCGGCTTCGTAAGCAACAAGGGATCTGGCGGCAGAAATCGCCCTTGCAATGATTGCAAGTGTGTGGGCGAGGTTCTTGTCCAGCAGCCCGCCTGCAATGAACATTGCAGTGTTTGCCTGGGCACAGTCTGTGTCCCCGGATGCTATTACTTTATTCTTTTTTGCAACCGATGCAATGTCTTGCCAGATCATTTCCATGTCCATGCTGCCGAGAACGCCTATGCCGTAAAGTACTCCAGCCATGTCGTTCCTGAGGATTGCATAGTCAAAGACTTCTTTCCCACCCATTGACTCAACTGCAAGCATGTCGGCACCATTCTGGGCACACTGTTCGAATGCTTCCATAAAGACATTGTACTTGTTTCCTCCTCTGAGCTCAAGGAATTCCCTGCTCTCACGGATGTCACCAATTGTGTGGCGGAGTGCGCACTTTATGCCGTATTCATCATGGTAATCTTCCATGATAGTCTTCTGGGCATGCGCAACAGCACCTCCCCAGTCGGGATTGTTTGACATCTGCTGAACGTGTTCGGTCTCAAGCACTACAGAAGGAGCTCCGATCTGAACCATCCTTGCCATGATGTCTGTGGTTATCCTTTCGTATTCTTTTACGAGCTTCTCTTTGGATGCTCCTGCTTCAGGTCTTGGGGCATAGTTCACTTCGGGAGTCGTGTAACCGGCACCAATCTCAAGTCCCAGGCCGGTCTTGACGGGCGTGATAGCTCTTCCGAAAACCATATCATCTGCGCTTGCATAAGCCATTTTAGTACATCTTGTTACCGCCATCTACTCCACCTCCTCAGTGTTTATGGAATTTCTCCCTCAGTTTTACAATGTTGTCCCCATGTTCCTTTACGAAATCGGCTATCTTCGGGGCATCGGCTGCTTCTTCACCATATACTCCAAGCTCGTACTGGGATACGAAGTCCTGGTTAACTGCACCGCCTCCACATGCAAACGGAATCCTGTAGCCTTTTTCCAGGAGCTTGTCGTTAATTTCCTTGAATGCATACATGGTTGTGGTCATAAGTGCCGTACCTGTAAGCATGAGGGGACTTTCTTTCTCCACTGCTGATATTACTTCATCTACAGGGACATCTCTTCCAAGGTCTACCACTTCATATCCGTTGGCTCTGAGTAATGCAGCTACAATATTCTTTCCAATATCGTGGACGTCTCCTTCTGCAACGTGACAGACAACTTTTCCTTTAACTACAGGTGCTTTTCCTGCTTTCTGCTTAACATATTCGATACCCTCCAGCATGGCATCGGCAGACATCATAACGTTTGGCAGGAAAATAACTCCCTCATCATAAAGTCTGGTGACTACTCCCATCCCCACCATCAGTGCATTGTCGATAAGAGAGATAGGATCCTTTCCGGAACTGATTGCTTTCTTAAGCCCCTCGACAACGTCATCTTCTTCCCCTTCAAAGATGGCTTTTGCAATAGGATAAATCGTTGAATCCTTAGGGTAGAGCTCTTCTGCAGCATCTTCCGGTGTCATTTCTTTTTCCATTTTTACATTGTAGCGAACCAGAATACCACTGGGATCTATGTCTATCAAATATCTAACCTCCATTTTGGTATTTGAGGAGCAAATAATCCCTGATCATTACAGGTGTCAAAGTCGGGCTAAAAACTAAAATTCTCCCTGAAATAGATCTTAACCTTATTTAGGCGGTTAATTTCCTCTATTTTTTGATAGAGACATCTAATTGAGATCTATACAGATATAAAACCCCAAATTCTTCCCAATTTCTTAAAGGGACTCTTAACTCCCCTTAATTTAATTGGAATCCGATATATATAAAACTCACTGAGCAAGTTTAAGGTTCTAAAACTGAACTGCAGGTTAAGATTTTCATTATTGGGTGGCTATACCATTCTAATGTTCCACTTTTACGGCATTTCTTATAGCCTGAGTATAATTAAAAAAGTATATAGAATAACTAAAATCAGGATTTCTCTTTAGAACAATACTTTTTAAGCTCTTTCTCGATTTTGATTCTTACTGTCAAATATATTAGTATTATGAAGAGATCGTCCAATAGTTATAAACGGAAAACCTTAGTTTATTAAATACTATATTTTTATTGCTTACTCTTTTTTTAATTTACTCTGTGCTGGAACTACACTCCCAAAAGATATATATACTACTAATGCATCTAGAAAATCCTCTGATCTGGGAAGATCAGAGGGCAGCAAATCTATAGACTCAGCAAAAGGATATTTTTTGCAGTGGGAGTCTATAGATAGAAATTCGCTTAACAAAATCTTTATATACTAGAAATGCCTAGTATGTATCCCTCACAAAACGCAAATTTGTGAGCATCCGACGTTCTTTCGATCTTTTATGGTCGAAATTGGCAACATCTCTATAGATTCAAGCAAAATTTTTCTTTTTGTTTTGAATCTCTGGGCGAGAAATTGCCTGACGGAGAAGCTTTATATATAAGAACTGTCTTGTATGAATCCCTTACAACTCAAAAATTGATGAGGGGCGCAATACAAAGCTTTAAATACTAGAAATGCCTTGTAAGTATCCCTCG
>CAYSZA010000217.1:0-5376 GCA_964435275.1 uncultured Methanosarcinales archaeon
AGGCGGAATGCAGGGTAAATAACCTGCACAACCTTTTTTTATTTCTCGTTCCTAAAAAGAAGCATGTACGATGTATATGCGGTCCGTGAAGATTTCCCTGTTCTAAAAGAAGTCGTGTATCTCGACAGCACGGCAACTACTCAGACGCCGATACCTGCAGTTGAAGCTATGGTGGAGTATTTTTACAGGTATGCTGGCAATCACGGGAGAGGAGCCCACCGTCTGGCCAGGGAGGCTACAAACCGCTACGAAGATGCGAGGGAAACAGTTGCGCGTTTCCTGAATGCAGAACCTTCAAAGACCGTTTTTATGAAAAATACTACTGAAGGTCTCAATCTTATTGCAAATAGTTATCCCTGGGAGGCCGGAGATCACATTGTTACAACCCTGCTCGAGCACCATTCAAATCTCCTTCCCTGGCTGCGCCTGCAGAAAAAAGGAGTAAATGTCACGATTGTAAGCCCGGATAGCAAGGGCAGGATCGATATCTCCTCGATAGAGAAAGCCTTTACTGAAAAAACCAGATTGGTTGCCATAACTCAGGTTTCAAATGTCTTCGGTTCCGTCCAAGATGTAAAAGGTATTACGAAACTCGCCCATCGATACGGAATAAAAGTCATGATCGACGGAGCCCAGTCTGCAGGACATATGCCGGTCAGCCTTAAAGATCTGAACTGTGATTTTTTTGCAACTGCAGGACATAAGGGCCTGCTTGGACCGCAGGGCACTGGCGTACTCTATATCAAGGAACCAGACGTGCTCGATAGTGCCTCGGTGGGAGGAGGTACGGTTTCGGATGTTGAGGGATGCACTTACGTGCTGGAACCATCCCCTGCCTGTTTTGAAGCCGGGACTCCAAACATTCCGGGAGTTATCGGCTTAGGAAAAGCAGTTGAGTATGTGGAGAAAATAGGAGTTTCGGAAATTGAGGCACACGAAATAAGATTATCCAGGGAAGCTGCAAAAAGGCTTTCAGAACTTAAGCACGTTGAGGTCTATGGGCCTGAAGACAGGGCAGGAATAGTACCCTTTAATGTAAAAGGGCTTCACGCCCATGATGTTGCCCTTATTCTTGACCAGACAAGGAAAATCTGTGTCAGAAGCGGGCATCACTGTGCAATCCCAATTATTCGCTTCCTGAAGGTGGACAGTACCGTAAGGGCATCTTTTGCATTATACAATACCGAAGAAGAAGTAGATACACTGGTAAATGCAGTTACAGCACTCAAGGCTCTTGTTTCTTGAATTTTGGTGGAAATGGTACATTCAGTGAAAAATCCAATATGAAATTAGAATAAACTTAATTTGGAAAATAACTTGTCAAGAAATATTATTCGTTCTGGGCGATTTCTGAATGAACAGTAGAAAGTTTTTATAATGTGTTTATCTTATATGACTTAATCAAGAAATTTGGAAAGAGACCATGAATGAAGTAAAAGGAACGCTAGCAAAGAATAAGTTTATTTCGGGTCTATTGCAGAAAAAGGGCGATTTTAACTCCATATCAGAGGTTGTAAAAAAGGTAAGAGTTTACTTTGATAAGCCTTTGAGGACTCTGCCAGCTTATAACCCGGAAAAAGAAGGACTTCTTGTAGAGTTCACAGTGCCTGACGGGTTCAAAGAAATAGAAAGATACTGGCTTCAGGAACCTTATAATTTTGTATCGGTTCTGGAAGACCGCAGAACAAGATATTATAGGCTTGTTGAACCTTCACTCACAAAATTTGAGAAGGAACTTCTTGAGAGAATTTACGAGGATTTTCAGGATATTCTGATTCTGGGCTCTACAACTTCAATATCCGAAAAGGATGCATTTCTTGTAGATAGGGCTCTCTTCCTTCTTGAAAACTATAGGGCTGAAATTTCATCTTCAGCGCTTCAAAAAATTATGTATTACCTTAAAAGAAACCTGCTGGGTTACGAAAAAATTAATCCCCTTCTTTATGATCCTTATATAGAAGATATTTCGTGCGATGGAGCAGAGGTCCCTATTTACATTTATCATACAAGATATCAAAATATTGAAAGTAATGTTCATTTTAAAGACGAAGAACTTGATTCCCTCATAATTAAAATGTGTCAGTTAAATAACAAACATGTCTCTGTAAGCCAGCCAATAGTGGATGCTAGACTCCAGGAGGGATCGAGGCTTCAGGCTGTTTTGGGAAGAGAAATCACTCCCAGGGGCAGTTCTTTTACTATCCGTAAGTTCAGGAAAGACCCAATGACTCCAATAGACCTGCTTGGCTACAATACATGTGACCTTGATATGCTCGTATACCTCTGGCTGGTCATCGAAAACGGCCATAATATTCTTTTTGCAGGTGGGACAGCATCAGGGAAAACATCCATGCTGAATGCTACATCTTTATTTATGCCTTCCACAGCCAAGATAGTCTCTATCGAAGACACAAGGGAACTGTTACTGCACCACAATAACTGGGTTTCCGGGATTGCAAGACAAAGTTTTGCTGGCGACTCTACCGGAGAAGTCTCGATGTTTGACCTTCTGAGGGCTGCTCTCAGACAGCGTCCAGATTTCATAATTGTGGGTGAAGTGAGAGGCAGTGAAGCCCTGACTCTTTTCCAGGCAATGTCAACAGGGCACGCAACAAGCTCAACTATGCACGCAGGAGATGTACAGACTGTTATAAACAGGCTTACGCACGAGCCAATCAATGTACCTCATGTCATGCTGCAATCTCTTGATGTACTCTGCATTCAGAAGCAGGCATACATAGGAGAGAAAAGAGTCAGAAGAACTCAGAGTCTTGTTGAAGTCCTTAACGTCGATCCTGAGACAGGGGATCTTGGCATAAATGAGCTTTTTAACTGGGAACCGTCAGAAGATCATTTTGTCAGGGTTGGGGATTCTCACACTACACAGGAGATCATGTACTCTCGAGGATGGGATACTACACAGTTGAGAGCTGAAATGGACAATCGAAGAAAAATCCTGACCTATTTGTATGAAAGAAATATAAGGGATTATATCCAGGTGTCCATTGTAGTTCAGGCATACCAGAGCTATCCGAAGATGGTTATGGAATATATAGAAAATGACGCCCTGAAGAACATGATACAGGACATAGCTGCTCAAGAGGGGGGAGCATGACTTATACTGCTGTGGATGAATTAGCATATAGATATTTTGGGGATTTTTTTTATAGAAACAAAGAAAGTTTTAAAGGTTTAAAGGTAAAAATACGTAACTCCCACATCTCTACAACTGTGGATCAGTACCTGGCCTCTGCCTTTATGTATTCGGTTCTTGCAGGAATTACTGGAGGAACTTTCGGCTTATGGCTGGGACTGAAAACTTTTGGTGATCCTATTTCCCGGCTTACCCTTTTTGTGGATTCCACACGTGCTGGTTTTGCAGGAAAACACATTTATCTTCTTGCAATTCTAACTGCCATTCTAGTGTTCCTTATATGTTTTCTTGTCGTGTTTCTCCTGGTATACATTTATCCCTATTTTCAAACAAATAACCGACGCGCATGTATAGATAGATCCATGCTTCCGGCAGTAACTTATATGTATGCTCTGACGAAAGGAGGAATGTCGGTTTATGATGTATTCAGATCCATTAGCAGATATACTCATATATTTGGTGCGAGCGCTGAAGAGATATCCTATATTGTGAGGGATATGGATTATCTCGGAAAAGACTTCATAAGCGCTCTTAAATCCGCCAAAGAACGTACCTCTTCAGATGTTTTTAAGGACTTTGTTGATGGACTAATCGTTGTTTCAAGCAGCGGAACCATAAACGAATATATAAAAAGCAAGGCTGATCAATATCAATATACGGCAGAGCTGGCGAACAGAAATTTGTTACAGAGGCTTGATGTTCTTGCCGAAGTCTACGTGACAGCACTGGTTGCAGGCCCACTTTTCATAATGGTAACTCTTGTTGTAATGCAGTTCTTTAAGCCGGCTTCATCTCAAATCCTTTATATGCTTATTTATGTAATATTGCCTGTTGCAACCCTGCTCTATATGGTACTTCTCGATACCGTGGGAGAACTTTCTTTTAATCCCAAGAAAGGCAAGATTTCCAGTTTTTCAATAGATCTTTCCGATATTCCAGAGATTGATTCCGGGCTCACAAAAGAGAAAGAGGAAGAGCGAAGCAAAAAATACAGGCTGTACAGACAGCTCTCCCATGTCAAAAGCATGCTATACAATCCCTACAGGACTTTCCGGGACGAACCGAGATATACATTCTTCGTCGCAGTTCCGCTTGGGCTATATTATCTCAATAATCTTCCAAAAAATATTGCAGACCGTCTTTCCTTTAGCCCTATATTGAACTTAAGTTTTGCCCATGTCAGCGATAGTGCAATCAAGCTGGCCACTTCAATTGATGACTATATTGTTATTTTTACTGTTATTCTCCTTATTCCCTTCATCATTTTCTATGAGATCAGGGCCTGGAGGATACGCAAGATTGACGAAAGGCTGCCTGATTTCTTGAGGAACCTTTCCAGCATGAATGATTCTGGAATTTTGCTTTCGAGTTCCTTAAAATTGATAGCAGAATCTAAAATGGGTATTTTAAGTAAAGAACTTATGAAGTTAAAGGAGGATATTTCCTGGGGCACTTCTACTTCAAGGGCTCTCATGAAACTTGAGAGCAATATCAGAACAGCTGCCTCAAGTAGAATTCTCCACATTCTGGTAAAAGCAAACGAATCTACAAATGATCTTAAAAGTGTGCTCTCGATTACTGCTACACAGGCCAAGACAGAGGAAGGGCTGAAAAAAGAGCGCTCGTCACAAATGGTGGTCTACATAGTCACAATTTACGTATCTTTTTTTGTCTTCCTTTTTATAGTTTATATCCTGTCTACAAATTTCTTCCCGGAAACTGCCTCATTCACAACCGCTTCCCAGGGTATGGGCGGAGGAATCGGAAACGGATATTTCAATGTAGAGGAGTATAGTATGCTCATGTTCCACTCAGCCCTGGTACAGGCTTTTACTTCCGGGCTCATTGCAGGAAAGATGGGACAGGGTTCTGCGTACCTTGGCCTGAAGTACAGTGTAAGCATGGTAATAGTTACTTATCTTGCATTTACCATGTTTGTTTGAGCGTACTTAGAGAAATTAAGGAGTTCGATCGAAAACTCCTCAATTTCACCTTTTTTAACTTTGTCGGAACCGGACAAGATTTCAAAGCTACTTGCTTAGAAGTTAAGACTTGCCTGGAAAATATAAAAGCCTGAGAATCGTTCCGAAAATTCAGCCACTTATGTTTTTACTTATTTACTTTTAGCCTCTTGAAGCTGGTTTAGATAGGTTTTCTCAAAGCCCGTTCTTGCCTGTCCTTTATGATACGTTTGAAATTAGTAAAGACTTGTTATCTTAGAG
>CAYSZA010000218.1:0-5366 GCA_964435275.1 uncultured Methanosarcinales archaeon
AAGACTGCTACTGCATCCAGTTCAGTAGTCAGTCTATTGAAAAACCTGGTAGCTTCTTTTCCTTTAACCTCTTTTACCGTATCCGTAATCAGGAAAGTGGGTGGATATCCGAAAAGCCCTACCGATGTTACGATGCCGAGGATCTCAATAAGCTTGCTCCCCATGAGATTTCCCAGGAGCAGGCAGCTAATGAAAAGCGTGAGTAGAATCTGTAACTTATAATCCGTGGATCATGGGTTCTCAGAACCTTACTTTGGGTTATGGGTTGGATTATGAGATTTAGATAAGGTTTGAACTCCTTAACTGAACTATTTTTAGTCTACTTTTTAACTGAAATTTTTAGTCACCTTTTAACCGAAATTTTTTAGCGGCAGCTCGGAATGTTCTGGGGGAATTATTAACACAAAGAAGTCTCATGAAATGGAAATTTACCTGAAACGTTCGGCTCTCCGGAAGAGGTTTTGAGGAGACCTGTCCACTTCGTCGCAAATAATCCTGTGGCGAACTGGGCCTGGGAGAATGGAGCAGGTCTGATTGTCCGTGCCCCGAAGCCCCCAGGTTTCGTCCGTCAGCAAGAAGTAGGAGTTTTCAAGCCTGACACCTTTTGCTTCCAGCGAAGATAGCACCAGCGGGTCTGAGAGGTCTTTTCTTATCTCTTCTGCAGCTTTTACCTGCGTACCCGGACCTCCTTTTTTTATAAGATAAAAACGATCATCCGAAAGGATTTTGTCGATTGTACGGATAATCAGCCTGTAACAGGTTTTTTTATTTGTGGATTTTTCTTCGACTTTCTCCAGATAAAGGATATTGCGCCCGTTCCGGGCAATGTCGGAAAGAATATCATCCCTCCGGGAAAAAGATTCCACTTCACAGGTAGGAATATTCAGGAAGAATACAGGAAATCTTTTAGATAGACTATCTGCGATTGCCTGATTTACCTTTTCGCGGGGAATATATTCAAAGTTAATGTTAAGCCCCGGAAATGCCTTTTCAATTTCCGGCCTTTCCTTCTGGAAAGCTTTTACGGCTTCAGTAGAATCATTATAAATAATAATATCCCGGTCGCCTTCGTAAAAAATTTTGCCCAGGGTTACAGCGAAGTTAAGGGCTGCAAGTTCACAGTCAAGATTATTTTGTGGATTGTCGGTGACCTTTGTTGTGGACTGGTGGATCTGCTCGCCGTTTCGGAGTACGACGCAGCCGATGTAAGAGTCTTCACCTTCATTATAAGATGAGTCGCAGTAGACTTCAAACATACTTATTTTCACCTTTTTAGTAGAAAGATTCCATCGCAAACTTGGTTACAAACCAGGGAAAGATATGCAGACCAAGCATATGAACAATAATACGATAAGGCTATGAATTAATAATTATAACTATTGATAAAGTATGACATTATAAATATATTAAACATAAATAAAATAAAAAATAATTAAAAAAGAAGGTAAGCAGGAAAAGCCGGAAAAAGAAAAACTAAGAAGGAAAAAGTAAAAGAAATGAGAAAGAGCAAAAGAGAACAAAAAGAGATGGGAGAGGGTAAAAGAGAATAAGAAACCTGAAAAAGGCAAAAAAGAAGAAAAAGAAAAAAGGAAGAAAAAAGTTAAAATCAAATAATGATTGCAGCGGTCCTTTCGTCCTTTTCTTCATCGAAGTCAGTGACAAGAGCTTCGGTTGTAAGCACCATTCCTGCAATTGAGGCAGCGTTCTGGAGGCCGCTTCTGACTACTTTTGTGGGGTCGATGACGCCTGCTTCGAAAAGATCTTCAAAGATGTCTTTCTTTGCGTTGTACCCGAAGAACTCGCTGGATTCAGCTTTTATGGTTGCTACAACCTCAGCACCCTCCCGGCCTGCGTTTGTAGCGATCTGGCGTACCGGCTCCTCGATAGCCCTCTGGACTATTTTTACACCTACCTCCCTGTCACCTTCAAGTTTAAGGGAATCCAGAATGGCAGCTGCACGGAAAAGACTTATTCCGCCCCCGGTAACTACTCCTTCTTCAACTGCGGCTTTTGTGGCATTGAGAGCATCGTCAATTCTCATCTTTTTCTCTTTCAGCTCTGTTTCGGTTGCAGCTCCCACCTTGATTACCGCGACCCCGCCTCCTAGCTTTGCCTGGCGTTTCTTAAGTTCGGTCTTCCTGTAATCCGTGTCTGCAATGTTAACCTGGGCCTCGATGAGTTTGACTCTTTCATCAATCTTTTTTTTGTCGCCCCTGCCTTCCACAATAATGGTTTTATGGTTATCAACTGTTACTTTCCTGGCACTTCCGAGCATATAATCATCGAATTCCTCAAGCTTCATGCCTTTATCTTCGCTGATTACCTGCCCGCCGGTCAGCACGGCAATATCCTCAAGCATCTCCTTTCTCTCATTTCCGAACCCGGGAGCTTTAACCGCACAGACCCTCAGTGCTCCGCGAATGATGTTCAGTATCAGAGCAGCCTGGGCATCCCCATCGACATCGTCGGCAATAATAATGAGGGAACGGCCTTCAGAGGCGACTTTTTCTAGCACGGGGACGATTTGCTTCATGCTGTTTATCTTCTTGTCTGTGATCAGGACATAAGGATCATCAAACTCGCAGATCATTTTCTCGGTATCGGTTGCCATGTAGGGAGAAACAAAACCCCGGTCGAATTGCATGCCTTCCACAACGTCCAGGCTGGTCTCCATTGTTTTGGAGTCTTCAACCGTGATTACCCCGTTATAGCCGACTCTTTCCATGGCATCGGCAATTAAATTGCCTATCTCGTCATCGTTATTTGCAGAAATCGTAGCTACCTGTACGACTTTTTCCTTGCCTTTTACCTCAACACTCTTGCTCTTGAGGTAACCTACAACCTTCTCTGTTGCGATCTCAATTCCTTTTTTGACATCTATCGGGTTTGCCCCGGCACTGACATTTTTCAGGCCTTCCCGTATCATGCTTTGAGCAAGAAGAGTTGCAGTAGTTGTTCCATCTCCGGTATTGTCCTGAGTTTTGGAAGCAACTTCTTTGACAAGTTTGGCTCCCATATTCTCGAACTTATCGTGGAGTTCGATTTCCTTTGCAATGGTTACTCCGTCATTTGTGACCACGGGCTTTGTACTTTTGTCCAGCACAACATAACGTCCCTTCGGCCCGAGAGTAATCTTGACGGTGTTTGCAACTTTGTCCACACCATTTAATAGTGCTTTTCTTGCACTTTCATCAAACATTATCTGCTTTGAAGCCATTCGTATTCACCTTGAATAAAATCAAATCTTTTCCTGAACCAATTAGAATATATCCTAAGTTTCATAAGCTAAATTCAAATCTATTTTTATAGTGTGTTCTTCAGAATCGGCCTCATTTAACATTATTCTTCCGCGACTGTTGCCAGTATGTCCTTGAAGTCGACAAAAAGGTATTTTTCGTCGTCAACTTCAATTTCATCTGATTGGTACCCCCCATAGATTACACGGTCTCCTTTCTTCAGGGGAAGCTCCTTTCCGTCTTCAAAAGTCCCCACCGCAATAACGATTCCCTCTTTTTTCTCCTGCCGTGCAGACTCCGGGATATAGATCCCGCCTTTTGTCACTTCTTCTTTCTTCTGGTGCTTGAGCAAGACTCGTTCGCCAATAGGTCTGATAATCACTCTTTTGTTCCTCCTTATGTGTAAGTGACCCCATATTAGCTGAACATTAACTGATAGCTATGAGTCAGTATGGGATTTGTCAATATCTTGAGCGCTCGTGCGCCCGACTATTTGCATATAATGCAAAACTCATATTTAAAAATTGCCCGAAAAATAAATACGATTCCCGGAAAATCGAAACGATGTCGATTAAATGCAAACAAACTATATATATGAGATATTCTAAAATATAGACTGATGGTTCAACAGATAATCCTCAGACACCTTGAAAAACCGCACATCAAAAGTATGGAAGAGGATCTTTTATGGTTATGCAAGAGCTTCGGTTTTTCTTCGGGCAGGGACACTGAAAACACCTCGACCAGGATAATTTTTAGCCTGCTTGACAAACTCTCAAATGATGAGATAACTTCCTCAGAAGCCCTTGCTGAAGACCTTGAGATAAAAATATCAAGAGTAAACCATCATCTCAGGAATCTTAATGATTCAGGCCTTCTTTATAGAAAAAAACGCCTTGTATACCTTCGAGGAGGAAGCCTGAAAGCTGCGGTAAAAGAAATGCGAAAGGACTCGGAAAGGATTTTTGATGAGCTCGAAAGCATAGCTGAAGAGATAGATTCCAGAATAGGAATTAAAAACCGATAAAGAATTAAGATAAAGCCAGTGGAAAACCAGGATGAAACCGGGGAGAAGTAAGATATAGCTGATGAAAAACAAAATAAGAGTTCAAGAAAAAGACCAATTAATTCAACCAGTTAGAATTCAACCAGTTCGAACCGGAAAGAAATTCAACAATAAACCCATTTATTTTCCAGCCGTGAACAAAGTATCTATAGTCCACTGCCCTGATTATTCTGATACAAAAAAAGCGATAGCAGAAGCTCTGGAACTTCTCGGAGGCCTTGAGAATATAGTCCATTCAGGCGACCGCGTACTTCTGAAACCAAATATCCTTGCAGCCAGTTCTCCGGAAAGTGCAGTAACTACTCATCCTTCAGTTGTATCGTCGATGTGCGAGTTCGTGCTTCAAGCCGGAGGAAAACCCGTAGTCGGGGATGGAGCCGGAATCTCAAGGCCAGGAGCCACGTCAAAAGCCCTAAAAACTTCAGGCATAGAAGAAGCTGCCCGAAAGGCCGGAGCAAAGGTGGTAAATTTCGAAACCGCAGGCTTTACCCTGGTAGACGTCCCTGATCCATTGCAGTTTCGCAAACTATACATTGCAAATCCTGTCCTTGAAGCCGATGTAGTGATATCCCTTCCAAAATTAAAAACACATGAGCTTACCTATTACACAGGCGCGGTCAAGAACTTTTTTGGATCTCTTCCATTAAAATGCCGAAAAGAGGCACATCTTCTCGGAAAAAGAGACCTTTTTGGCGAAGCTGTTGCCGATGTTTATTCGGTTGTCAAGCCTGTTTTTGCAATTATGGACGGAGTTATCGGCATGGAAGGAAACGGGCCCTCACATGGGAAACCCATAAACTCCGGAGTAATTCTGGCAAGCAGGGACTGCGTTTCCCTGGACATTGTTGCTGCGGAGATGATAGGCTTTGACCCTCTCAAAATTCCCACAACTCTAGGAGCCATGAAAAAGGGTTTTGGAAACCAGTGTCCTGTTGTGGTCGGAACCCCATTAAAAGAAGTTAAAATGAAATTCAAACCATCCAGCGGAGGAGTCAGCACAGCCCCTTCCTTTCTTACCCGCAACCTGGGCAAATACTATAAAATCTATCCCAGGATCAACAGGA
>CAYSZA010000219.1:0-5354 GCA_964435275.1 uncultured Methanosarcinales archaeon
ATAAATGATTCAAAGAGTGATAAATTTGAAGAACAACAAGAGCTTGATAACCTGCCATCAGTGCTTACTAGCTAGAAATTAGTAATAGTTTATATAATTCATAAGTTCTAAAATTACTATTCTTACCCCTGATACTGCCGAACTGGAAATTACAAAATTAAAAATTGCAATTGTCGTATCCCATCCTTTTTGGGGCAGTCCATGCTGCCGGATGCTCCAAAACATTATACACTTCCGGAGGACCTGAAAAATGTATGGAATAGCACTTGACCTGGGTACCAGTGGTTTTAGAGCCCAGCTTGTTGATCTTGAAACGAAAGAGAACTTAAAAACAGTCATAACCATGGGTCATCCCCTGCCCGGGGGAAATGTTATGGACCACCTGGACTTTGCAATCACTACAGGGGAGGATGTGGCTCATGAGGTAATTCTTGAAACTATCAGGAGGATGTTCCTGCGGTTCGAGGTCGACCTTTCCAGGGTAGAAAGGCTGGCAGTGTGTGGAAACCCTATCCAGTTATCCCTTTTCCAGAATCTTGAGATAAGGGACCTGGCCTATGCAGGAGAGAACAAGCAGAAGATGCTTGGAATCCAGAATGTAAAAAGAGATGCTCGTGTCTTCCCTGCATCAGAGATTTTTGGAGAAAAAGATCTGCCCAACTGTGAAATCATTGTCCCTCCTGCAATCAAACACGAGATTGGAGCTGATGCCCTGGCTATGATGCTTGAAACTGATTTCCTTCTCCAGCATGAGCCTTCACTTGTCACTGATTACGGGACAAATGCCGAAATGGCTCTTAAGGTCGGGGATAGGATTATCACTGCAAGTGCGGCAGCAGGGCCAGCAATTGAAGGACAGGGTATTAGTTCAGGCATGCTCGCAAGCCCGGGCGCGATCTGTGATGTAAAACCTGATGGTCAGTACTGGAGAATTATGGTTCTTGATGGGGAAATGGAAAAACAAAATGCTTACCTTATCAACCCGGTAACAGGAGAGATAAAAGAATCCTCTGGCTACGAGGCAGTCGGAATTACCGGCACGGGAGTTATCTCGGTCTTTGCCCTCGCTCTGGAAAGCGGGCTGATTGAAAAGCCTCCTAAGCTTCCTAACGGAAAGCTGATTATGGGCCCTGGAATTGAAATCACCGAGAAGGATGTAGAGGAAGCTGGAAAAGCTATCGGAGCAATCCGGGCTGCCCATATGACTCTGATTGTTGAATCCGGAATTAAGTATGAAGATCTAGAGTATGCTTATATGTCAGGAGCCTCGGGAGCTTATGTGGACGCTGAAGATGCCCGCAGGCTCGGAGCTGTGCCGGGATATGCAAAAAGAATAGTCCAGTTCGGAAACACCTCGCTTGCACTCGCCCGTGAACTTGTGCTCGACAAGTCAAGACTCGGTGACGTAGTAAGGATTGCAAGGAAAATTACTGCCGACCACCTGATGATGGCAACCAGTGAAACCTTCAACAACTTTTACCTCTGCGAACTCTCCTACTGGACCATGGGAATGCCCCTTGAGATGTACAACCAGATGCTTGAACTCTATGGCCTGCCTTCCCTCCCAAAAACTCTTGAGCATGTAAGTATTGAAAAACGAGTAAGCAAAGACATAGAACAGATAGGATCTGGCGGGCTCGCCATCCTCAAAGAAATAGGCATAATCCTCGAAGTCCCGGTGGAAAAGTGTGTCTACTGTAAAAAGTGCATAAAAGAATGCCCTGAAGGTGCCCTTGAAATCCTCGAGACCAGCAACAAAAGAACCGCAAAGTACGACAGCCAGAAATGCCTAGGCACAAGTTGCCGCCGCTGTGTCGCTGTCTGCCCCGAAAACGCAATTGATATAACAAAGCTCAAAATAACAGCGAAATAAGCTTGGGGTTCTTCAATTCATGCTGGGACGAGTAAAACTTGAGAATAAAAACTAAAATCTGTAAATTAGCCCTCTTGAGCGCAACCGTTGCGCCGTTTGATCACGCCGTTACCAGGGGTCGTTTTCGATCAAGCCTTTTCAAAAAAGGCTTGTGAAAAGGGCAGCGTCTCCCGAGTTCCAACTCGGGATACGCATTTCTGCCTAAGTACAATCAGGGCCGTCCTCCCGAGACGGGACTCGGGCGGCGACTCGGGCGTTACAGCACAGAATACAGCATTGATGCGGTTCCTATTCCCAGGGGCTCCATTACAATTTCCACGTCGTATTTCTTTCGAAGCTCTTCCGAGATTGCGCAGGGGATCCCAGGGGTGGAAAGTACGCAATTCTCTGAAAGTACGGCTTCAGGAATAGTATTTGCACACGGAGTCGCCTCAAAAATAATGGAAAACTTTTTTGGGTTCTCAAGGTCGAAAGGAATAACCCCGAGGTTTGAAACCGTTCTCTTCAGGAGTGCTCTGTCTGCGTCATACCCGTAAACCCTGAACCCTTTGTGCACAAAATGTGCTGCTCCGGGAAAACCCACCTTCCCGAGTCCCACGACAAGCACGTCCTTTGAGTCGGCTTTCATGTACCTGGACGCGATTTCAGCATAGATCATGCCTGTGCAGGGCTGGTTATTGGCTATTTTTCCGTTTTTGAGGTTATGCGCAAGAAAGGTGTGGTCGTCTGCCATAAGGATAATCTCGGCTCCGTTCCGCACAGCCTCGTAATAACCGCTAACATCCGACATATCCGTAACAAAACTGTCAAATCCGAAATACTGCGTAATTGCATGCAGGGAAGCCGAGAAGTTTCCTATTATCCCGTTTCCTGAAGTTACAGGCACGATGCCGACTTTCTCAGAGCCTGGGGAGGTGCCATAGAGAGCTTTGCAGATGCCTTTTATATCAAGCCCTGTTGCTCTCCGCACAGTAGAATCAGCTTCTTTAAGCTGCTTATTAATATTCTTCAAATCGTCTGGAGTTAAGAGTGCCATTTTATCTCCATTTCCTGTCTTTGGGAAATCTTATTTTCCTTAGTTCTTTTCAGTTCTCTTTCGAGTTTTTCCCTTTCGAATTTCTTCTTTATCCCTTTACACAGCCGCTCCAAAAAGATCTTTGAGAATCAAAAGTCCTTTGCATTTTTTTGCCTCCGCCTCGTCCCTATCCTTGCCCCAGAAAACCAGGGTGAACACCGGGTTTTTTCCTTTACAAAGTAAAATCTCAATGCCCTGTTCTTCATAGAATTTCCCGTAGTCGCTACCCATGGAGAGTACCTGTTCCCCTACAGGAACAAGAATCCCGTTTTCTCCAAGCATGAGATGTTCATAAATGCAATATTTATCTTCAGGAAGAACCCTGATTTCCTCGATACCTTCAGTAAAAGCGCGGAAAAGTAGTTCTATCAGGTTGATCCCTGAGGAATAGTAAACGGCTGTCGGGGTCTGGCTTGGAAAGCGGGCATCGATTTCGATTACCTTGAGTCCTTTTGGGCCGGAGATTGCCTCCACATCCATAATCCCTTTCAAGGGAAGGTTAGCTGCAAGAGCGTGGGATATCTGTCTGAAGGAAGGGTCAGGAGGAAGTGGGGTTACCATATGGCAGTCATAAGTTTCGTCTATATGGACAAGTGTCTCTTTTACCACGGCAAAACGATTTCCATCCCCTACAACTTCGAGAGAAACGACTTCGCCTTCCACATATTCTTCAACCAGCATGCCAGGTTCAAGGGTTTCAAGCTCTTCTCTGTCATAGATTATCCTTGCTCCGACACTACTGCTTTCACAGGGAGGCTTTACAAAATAGGGAGGTTCTGAGGGGCTGTCCTGTGGCGTCGAGACTCCTATGGACTTAAAATAAGCTTTTGAACTTTTCTTATCCCTGCTTATCCGGTAAGCTTTAAAATCGAAAAGCACGGGACAGGAAACCTTTTCTTTTATTGAATCCAGGAATTCGATACAGGCGAAATTTTCGTTTACAGGAAGTAAAGCGTCAACTCTTCCTGAAAGCTCCAGAAGCTTTTCAGGTTCCTTTATTACGTCGAAACAGTGAAATTCATCTGCATAATTCCGAATCAGGGCCTCTGGATCCTTGTCTACCAGCACTACTTTCATTCCGGCTTTTTTAGACAGATACGCAGCTTCGAAGCCCTGGAGTTTCCCGCCCACAAGACAGATCGTCTTCAAGCTAGCACCCCAGGACTGCCTCAAACTCAGCCTGCCTGGCAGGTTCCATACCTATGGTTTCAAGCCTTCGAATTACGCTTCTTATATCCCTGTCCCGCTCTTCAAGGTCGCGGTCATAATTTGCAACGCCCTCCAATCGGGAATCCGGGGGAAGAATAGAAGTAACAATATTTGCCCCTGCGTTTAAGCGGTGAACCATGCCGTCAATGCCATCAAGGTCAAGGGAGGCAGGAATGAGGCGCTTCGGGAACATTAACCTGAGAACCGATATGATTTTCAGTTCCGAGAGGTTCGATTTATCACTGAAACCTTCAAGCGGAGTCCCTTCCTGGGGCAGGAAAGTCATAACTCTGACCATGTCAGGATCGTTCGTTTTCATTCCTCTTAAGGATAGGATGGTAGATTCGATATTGTTTCCGACGCCTGTAAGGATTCCATCCTCTACACAGTATCCCTGTTCTTTAGCAAAAAGGCGTGCATCGACACGTCCATCGAACGACTGTCCAACTCTCAGTTGCTGGTAGAGTTCTGTATCATAAGTTTCCTGGTAAAGGGCCAGGAAGTTTGCCCCTTTTTCTCTGGCCTTGAGGAGAGTATCATTATCCATTACCCCTGGAGAAATCATTATGGGTAGCCCAAGTTCCTCTTTTACTATCTGGACAAGCTCAACGAATCGGTCCGGGTCTTCATAGTAATAGGGATCTTCTCCCATTGTCAGGTCAATCATGTGAAAACCTGCTCCCTTCAGGTCTTTGCAGGTTTCTTTTATTTCTTCTCTGGTGAGGCGGTAGCGATTGATCTCGTTTTTACAGTTATAGTAGCAAAAAGAGCATTGATTTTTACAGTAAGTAGAAAAATAGATAAAACAATTTAGAAATACCCTGTTGCCAAAATAATGATTCCTTACCTTTCGCGCTGCAGAATAGAGTTTTTCCAGCTCTTCCTGGGATTCAAGGGAAAGAAGAGCCCTCAGGTCATCGTCAGATAATTGATAACCTTCAATGATTTTTTCCCCTAGCCTGTCAAAATCGTCAATTGCCATTTTCTGGATCAAAATTTCACCCTCTCATGAATTCTTTATTCTACTCCAGCCTTATCAGGGCCGAATTGCAATTCATTATTGCCTTTTAGTTTGCTTTGCCATTCTGAATTTTTATCATCCCGTTTTTTCTGTCCAGTATCGCCATTCTGTCGTCTTTTCGCTTAATATTGCCATTCACTATTGCAATTCAGTATTGTCGTTCCAATTCTCTAGGC
>CAYSZA010000220.1:0-5332 GCA_964435275.1 uncultured Methanosarcinales archaeon
CACATTCTTTCTTTAAGCACCACATTCTTTCTTTAAGCACCACATTCTTTCTTTAAGCACCACATTCTTTCTTTATAATGTACACTTTCGGAACACATTTTTTTAATGTAACTTTTCGCGAAATGCTTTTTTCACGCTCTTATTGGGTAAGTTCTGCTTTAGTTGCCTCTTAGAGCACTCAGCGCTCTCTTTAAAAACCGTTCTCTAAAAGGCTGGTACTTGTCAGTTACCCATCAGGTTGCCAGTAACGAGGTTGAGCACGAAAATTTCTGACTTCTGACCTGCCCGTCCAGATTCTCTAATTTTAAACCCGGAGTTTTTGAAGACACTCAGAAGTTTTAGGAGAATTTTTTCGATTAGTTGCGCCATACCTATAAAAAGCAGCACAAATTTATTTTAAAAGTTGTTGGATAAAAGTTTATCTGGGGAATAGATTACACAGGAAGGGTTCGAGAAGGGACAGATTTATATATTACTAGCGTCTATTGAAGGTCTCGCTGTGAGATGCAATGTGCTCCGGTAGTGTAGTCCGGCCAATCATTCCGGCCTTTCGAGCCGAAGACTCGGGTTCGAATCCCGGCCGGAGCACCATATCCAATTTATTACATCGAACTTCTTTTAAGAATCTTTTTACATAATGATTTTCTTTCTATTCTAACCATTTACTTACATTAAACTTCTTTTTTAAGAATCTTTCTGCATAACAGTTTTTTCTTCTCTAACAATTTTCTGTTCCAAAATCTCATCCAGGATTGTATTTCCTTAAAATATTGAAAAGGTATTTTAAAGCTGCCGGCAGTTTATGGAATCTCTTAAGTTCTCAACTCCTGCTAACTCCTTTTTAACCCTTTTTCAGGATGAGAGAATGAAATTCCTTAATTTCCCTGATTTTTTCCAGGTTCTGTTCTTCGTCAAGCAGACCTGCCGTATTGACGGACTCAAGCGCAGCTTTTGCGGCAAAGCAAGCCCTCTTCAAGCCGCGTTCCAGAGTAAGCACCCGGATTGTTTCCAGAGACCAGGCTATCTGGATGAGAATACTCTTCAGGCCGTGCTGAGAGACTGCAGTGCCCAGATTTTCAAGTGCCTCAATTGCTGCTTTTACTTGGAACTCATTATTCTCCTTTACGGCGGCATTACCCAGATCTTCAAGGATGACTGCGGCTTCCAGAGTACTGATTTCGATTTCCTGCTCGGCCGAAGCAATTCCTATCTCCCCAAGAAAGCCCGTAGCTGCAATTCCGGTGTCTTGAAGCCCTTTTTCTATGGATTTCAGGGCTACCTGCATAAGGTAAATTTCAGAAAGGCTTGCCAGGGTTTCCATTTTCATTCTTGAGGAGCTTTTCCCGCAGTTCCCGAGAGATTCGGCTGTGTCTCTGGTTGCCGCTTCCAGGCCTTTTCCCGCAAACTCCAGGGCAAGGCTTCCGACAACAGATAAAGCCTTTATAGCAAGCGGCTCTCGCTTTTGACCGGCAGCCTCAAGCGTGATATCCCCAAGAGCACGGCCTGAGGCTGTACACGCTTTCTCCATTCTCATTTCAGCAGCAACCCTTGCTATATCTCCTATAGAGATAATTAGCGCTTTGATATCCAGTTCATTTTCAACATCAGCTTCCAGGTGAATCAACTTTAATGCGAAACCCCTGAGTTTGTCAATGGCTTCTTCTGTTCCTTTCTGGTCCTCGCTATATGCTTTTTTGAACCCTTCCTCAATAGTCCTGATTTCATCAAGCTCATTTTCATTCACTGACGATATACCAGACCCCGCAATGATCCTTATTTAATCCTATGTCCTTACTCCAGATTAGTTTTCCTATCTAAATTATACTCCGGTTTTCACTTCAATTCTGCCGCACTCAGGCCCGAGATCTGGCTAAAAATATAATTGAGATCACTAAAAATTGAGATTACTAAAGCATAAAGTATATATAACAATGTACATTATTATGCTCTACTGTACGATAGTGTAGAATTAAATTGTTGAGTTTATAATCACAGTAATTCAGATTAAAGGAAAATTTCCCGAAAAACGCTTACAGGATGTGGGTTCTAATGAAATCTCAGGATATTGCCATTGTTGGAATTTTGCTTGCAGTCGGCGCAATAGTGCGCTACTTATCCCTCGTAATTCCGGGTCCGATCGTATCAAACCTCGTGATAGCTTTTTACTGCCTTGCCATTATACTTGTAATACCCACATTCACGGAAGTTATAGGTATAGGGATCGTTGCAGGAATAGTATGCGCGCTTCTAAGTCACTCCATATTTCCGCCTGCAAATCTTGTCAGTGAGCCTGTAGGTGCAGTTGCCTGTCTGGTCACGTATAAAGCTCTCAGGAATAACTTTTCATTTTCCCCAGCTCCTTCAACCCTGATAGGGACCCTGGTGAGCGGAACAACCTTCGTAATCGTTGCAATGGTTCTGGTTGCTCCTGCAATCCTTTCCAAGTTCGCCACCATGGGAGCTTTTGCAGCTGCCGTTATTCCTATCGTGGTATTAACTGCAATAGCCAATGCCGTAATTGTGCAGATACTCTACATGCCTGCCTCAAGAGTGCTTGCCCGGGGGAAAGCATGATAGAATTGAAGGATTTTTCATATACCTATAACACAGCTGAAAACCCTGTTCTGAAAAAAGTCAACCTTGAGGTCCGACAAGGAGAACTGCTCCTGGTTACCGGACATAGTGCGGCTGGAAAAACCACGCTTGCCCTTGCAATGGCAGGCATCCTGCACCACGAAATCGGGGGCAGGATCGAAGGAGAAATCACTCTCAAAAACCGGAGTATAAAGGATTTTGACGGCATGAAGGAACTGAGCCGGCATATCGGGATGGTTTTTGATGATGCAGAGTCACAGCTGATTTTCACGAGTGTGGAAGAGGAAATTCGTTCGGGACTAGAAAACCGGGGCTATTCCAAAAAAGAACTGATACGCAGGCTTGAGGAAGTAATGGAATTCTGCGAGATCAGCCATCTCAGAAACCGGGCTCCACATGCCCTTTCTGGCGGGCAGAAGCAGAAGGTCGCCCTAGCAGCAACCCTTGCCCTCGATACCGAAGTTCTTATCCTTGACGAAGCCACGGCCGAACTGGATACAAAAGCCGTAAAAAGAATTTTTTCAATCCTGAAACGGCTTAAAGAAGCCGGAAAGACTATCATAATCATAGATCACAACATAGAAGATTTCCTCGAAATCGGGGACAGGGTCGTACTGCTCGAAAAAGGAAGAATAAAAGCTATAAAAAGCCCGGCTGATTTTGCAGGGTCTTCTCCTGTTTCTGAGTCCGGGATTCCTGAACCTGCCAGACAGGCTCTTTATGCACCTGATAATAAGGGAGATGAAAGACGGCCCTTTATTTCCGTAAAAAACCTCACGCAGCGCTATGGAGAAGTCCTGGCACTTGACAACATAGATCTTGAGATTTATCCCGGGGAGCTTGTTGCCGTACTTGGTGAAAACGGTTCAGGAAAAACAACGCTTGTAAAGCATTTTAACGGCCTCTTACGCCCTTATTCCGGGAACGTGACTATAAAAAGCCTGGATGCATCAGGGGCATCTGTAAACGAGCTTGTCAAACATACCGGCCTGGTCTTCCAGAACCCGGACAATATGCTTTTTGAAGATACAGTTGAGGCAGAAATCGCTTTCGGATTAAATAACATAAACGTAGGGGGCCCGGAAGCTGAGAAAGCGATTTCCAGTTCGCTTGAACTTGTAAACCTGAGCGAAAAACTGAAAGTTTTTCCCCGCCACCTGAGCAGGGGAGAAAGACAGAGACTGGCTGTTGCCTGCGTGATTGCCATGAAGCCCGAATTGATCGTGCTCGATGAACCTACAACAGGCCTTGATGCCGAAGAATCGGACAGTATGATGCAGCTTATACGAAAACTCCAGCAGGAAGGGCATACGATAGTCATGGTAACTCATAACATGCAGATCGTAAAAGACCATGCAGAGAGGATTATTCGCATGGAGGCAGGAAAAATTGTTGAGGATACCTGCAACAGAGGACCTGTAAGGAAAGAACAAGTAGTCAGAGAACAAATCGGAGGCGTTTGTGTATGAAGGAGATTATGCAGTATATCAACAGGGACAGTTTTTTACATAGTATGAACCCACTCTCCAAAATCGCAGCTGTCGCAGGAATTATAATTCTGAGCGTTTTTACAACAAGTTCCATAGTCCTTGCCCTTATTGTGCTGGGAATTTTTCTGGCATCCCTCAAAGCCGGACTCCAGCACGAACTTCTCAGGCAGCTTAAACTTCTTATTTTCCTGAGTGTAAGCCTGATTCTGCTTACAGTCTTTACAATGAAAAGCGGAGTAACTCTGGGTTTTCTTATCCCCCCCGGAGCTCTCACTGCCAGCGGGCTCTTTCCTATCACGACTGGAGCCCTGGATTTTGGAGTGGTTCTTTCCCTGCGGTTCTTTGCAATGCTCTTTGCCTTCCAGCTTCTCGTAGTCACTACAAGGCCCAGCGACCTTATGAAAGCCCTTCTGGCAATCCATGTCCCTGTGGATTACGTACTTATGTTCGTGATTGCCCTTCGTTTTATCCCGAGCCTGCAGGTCGAAGGCCAGCGCATTCATGAAGCCCAGCTTGCGAGAGGTTATAACCCCGGAAAAGGACTCCGTGGCAAGGTAAGGAGTGTAAAACCGCTTCTTGTGCCCCTGGTAGCAAATTCCCTTGGGAAAACTCAGGTGCTCGGTCTGACGATGGATATGAGAGGATACAGGAGCAGGCACAGCGTGGAGAAGGACAGGCTTACCTGGAACAAGGTGGATTTTGCGGCTGTGGGTTGCGTGACTCTCACGGGAATCGGTGTAGTACTGATAGGGCTGATATAACGTCCTCCGGAAACCGGAATAAATTTAAATTTCCGGCCCTGCCTTTTACAAGCTTCATCTTGCATTCAGGATTTCCTCACTTAAATTCAGAGATATCACTTTTTAATATATCGAGCAGCAGATCATTTCGTTGATTTCCAAAGCTGAAACATTATTGACTGCTTTCCTAAAAATTATAGCTCAGATACTAAACCAGTGCTATCCGGTAGGAAGGCTATTTTATTCCTATCCGGCGAAAAAGGAGGAAAGTCAGCTTGATGTGTTGCAGTTAGTAGCTGTTTTCCGGTACTGCCAGTATCTATAGAACGAGGATCAAAACTTTTTTCGCTGGAAATCTGAAGTATCTTTAAATCACCCGAAGTCCAGATTTTGCCTGTATTCCCTGAAAATATTGACATCGATGTAGTTGAGCCATGGTCTGCCAGCTCAAAACTGGAATAAACGTCTGGACCTGGACGAGCAGCAATTCAAGGGATCAATAATATA
>CAYSZA010000221.1:0-5287 GCA_964435275.1 uncultured Methanosarcinales archaeon
TGCTCCTGGAATCTACATTCCGTAGATGTACACAGATGTATGATCAATTTGCCGATTTGCCCAATACTATTGGTTAAAAGCAAGATGAGCTTTTAGCTTACTGCCTAATTGAGAAAATATATGGCATTTTTGTGTACATCTGCGGAAAGTGGACTGGAGGACAATGGAACAAAGTAAGATTTAACCAGTGTTTATTGATCATCCACAATCGTTTTTGAATCACTTCATCATATGTTCTTATAAGACAGGCAGGAGGAGTCTTTCGTAGAAAAACTCCTCTTGTGGTATATTCATAGTCATTGTCAAAACTATCAAATAGGTCTAAAAGGAAAGGAAGCTCCGAAAAGTTATTAAGAGTAAGATTTATAGTTACCATTGTTTTTGCCGTAACATCATTACATAATTATAGAATTATAAATTTGTATAGTGATGTTATACTTACTTTTATCACTAGATTTTAGAACTGAGTCGTAAATAAGGTTGTGAAATAGAAATGGAATGGACCTTCCTTTTCATCGCCGGCCTTTTTGAGGCAGCCTGGGCAATAGGACTAAAATATACGGAAGGTTTCACAAGGCTTTATCCCAGCATCTTTACTATCGTTTGCATGTTCCTTAGCTTTTATTTCCTATCACAGGCCCTGAAAACTCTGCCAATTGGGACCGGCTACGCAGTCTGGACTGGAATCGGGGTTATCGGCACTACTATTCTCGGTGCGTTGCTTTTTAATGAGTCCCTCGATCTCGCCAGAGTTTTCTGTATTCTTCTGATTTTCTCAGGGATAATCGGGTTAAGGCTGATTTCTACGTAAAACCAATAAAGGGTTTTCCTGTTTTCTTACAAGCTTGGCTTTTATACAGGCCGGATCACTAAAAATTAAAAACATGCAAGACTATTCATATTGGGATTAAGCCCGTGGGTTAATTTCCCTTTACTTAACTTTAGTTGCGCCCGCGGGGAATTTCGGGGGAATATTCTGGTTACGATTGACAGCACTACAATTAATCTATGGGATCTGATGTCCCTTTTGTTTGTACTTCTGTTTCTCTATGCAGTAATCTACCCGCAGTCGCAGCTAAAACAGGTCCGGATGCGGCGCATGGCAAAACTGAGAGCGATGGAGAAAAGCCACGGATGCAAGGTGCTCACGATGATTCACAGGCGAGAAGCGGTCTCCTTTTTCGGACTGCCTGCTTACCGGTACATAGACGAGGAGGATGCTGAGCAGGTCCTGCGCTGGATCCGACAATACAGGGATTACCCTCTTGAGCTGATTCTGCACACGCCCGGAGGGCAACTTCATGCCAGCATCCAGATTGCTCGCGCCCTAAGACGGCACCCGAAAAACACAAAAGTTATTATCCCACACTATTCGATGTCAGGAGGCACAATTATCGCCCTTGCTGCAAACGAAATCGTAATGGACAAAGATGCGGTTATAGGGCCTATTGACCCCCAGATAGGAGACCTTGTGCGAGGGACGTATCCTGCCCCCTCCTGGATCTATGCCGCAGAGACAAAAAAGGAAAAAGCTGATGACACTACCCTTGTTATGAGCGATATCTCAAGAAAAGCCCTTAAACTAACCCGAAATGTCGCAAAAGAACTTCTTGAGGGCAAGATCCAGCCGGGCCCTGCCGGAGAAAGTCGGCTTGATGAGGCGGTCGAAAAATTGGTCAGCGGAGAGATGATTCACAGTACCCCTCTCTCAGCCGGTGAGGCAAAAGCAATTGGACTCACTGTAAGTACGGATTTTCCCGAAGACGTGCATGAGTTCATGAAGCTTTTCAAACCTGTGAAGAAGGATGTGGAATACGCCGAGTAAACCGGAATTAGAATCAGTCTGAAAGAATGAAGTTTAGGTGAGCTTAGAACGTGAGAAGATGTTTATTTTGCCAGTTAAAGTTCACTTTACTGTCTTTTAAAACTCTAATTGATATTTTATTCAACTTCCTGTTTTTCTCACCCTTGCATCTTCTTCATTTAATCCTATCCAGACAACTTTATACCCAAGGAGTTCAAGCACAGGATAATAGAGGCTGCGGTCAAGCTCAAAGTCTTCAAAGACCTTTACTGCATCGGCGTACGTTTCTACTGCCATCGGTTTTTCAAGTTCCTGATCAATTCTCTCAAGCAGCTTCCTGTGAATTAAGTAGTTTTCAAGGAGCACGTAATTTTGATATTTTTTAAGGTCTTCGACTTTTCCGAATTCATTGGCCTTTCCGGATTCCCTGAGTTCTTCTAATTCTGCAGCTTTTTTCAGTTCTCCAGCCTTTGCAAGCCTGTCTGCAATTACTTTCTTTAAGGCGTCTGGCAGGACTCCCTTTTTGGCTGCAATTTCCTCAAGGCTTATAAGTTCTCCTGAAATCGGAAATTCCATTTCCTCCAATCTTGACCTGTCTTCTGAAAGCTTTTTTTCCTCGTACTTTCTGAGTTTCTGCATGACTTCGTTTGCCGGGATTTTTTTGTCAAAAAAAATTACTTCCTGCGAAGGGAAATCTTTTTCAGAACACTTGAGTTTCCTGTCAATAAGTAGAATTATAGGTTCCTTTACCTGTCTGAGTTTCTCAATCTTCTTTTTAAGGTATTCGGGAGTCCAGAAGCCCACAATTTCCAGATATACTTTTATCCCGTTCCTCTGCAGGGAGAAGTCCGGGACGAAAGCGTATCTTCCGGCTCTGAGAATCGTTGGCTCCCTTTTTATCTTCCAGCTCCCTAAACTTAGGCTGCCAAACATCTGCTCAAGCGTGCTGTCATAGGCAGCTACTTCGGCATCGATTTCCTCAACCCCGACTTCCTTTTCCAGAAATTTGATTGTTTCTTCTCTTTTTCCTTCTTTTCCGGCTTTTTCACGTTCGATTCCTTCTTTCCCGGCCTGGTATCCTCCCTTCCCTTCTTTAACTTGAAGTTCCTGGGAGAGGATCTCCGAATACAGGGCTGCTTCAGGCATAATTTTGAAAGCCTTTTCCGAGTCATCAAGGGTAAACTCCAGAATACGTTTTCCCTGGTAACCTTTGTGAAGAATGCCCGCCTTAAGCCTCCAGCCTTTGGACCTCAGCAGGGCAGGAAAGATTTTTGCAAAGGAGTTACCATAGCGTTCCGAGATCCGAAAAAGAGAAGCGGGCCCGTCAAGATGCAGGTGAACGGCTTTCAGTTCCTCGGGTTTTTCTTCAATCCTTTCTTCGGGCTCTTCTTTTTCTTTATTGCTTTTGGTTTTTGCCTCTCCAGTATCTTCCAAGGAATACATAAGCCCTAAACGAAGGATTTTCCAGAGCAGCTTTTGAAAATCGCCTTTTGTCCAGATGTCAAGGTCAACTGCACGGAAAAGCAGGGTCTGGGTCAGGGAAATGTTATACTGCTGGATGAGTTTTGCGGGAGATAAGGGGAGAAAACTTTTGACGACCTGGTTCTCCTCAAGGTCGGCCCACAGTGCCTTCTCAAGTTCCCTGACTGAAATTGAAAGTTTTTTTGCAGCTTTTTGCAGAGCTTCATTTCTCTCGGCAGGAGAAAGGACCATACCTCCGCAGGCTTCAAAAACCGTTTCCCTGGCAAGGGAGGGGTCAACAGCTGCATCCGTTTCTATCGTAGTACGCCTTCCAAGCAGCTGGGAGAGTCCTCTGATAAAGCGGTAATTCATCTCCTCATAGCCCTCAAGTTCGGCCAGGAGATCCCCATAAGTTTTTCCGGTATGCTGCTCGAAGGTCTCTATCAGGAGCCTTGCAAGTTCCAGGTTTTCGGAATCAAAAGCCGCGTATACAGGCTTAATTTTCCCTCCGGAAATGCGGGTTACAAGCAGGTCAGAAGTGAGCAGGCGAGCTGCCTCCGGGGCTTTTTTCTTTTTTCATCTGGCTTTCCCTTCCTGTTTTTCCAGCCCCCTTTCGGGTTGAGATTGCTTCTTTTCTCCTCCTGGCAGTTCCGGCTTCGGTCGTTTCTTCAGTTATGATTTCATATAGTATGGCTTCTTTCCCTTCTTTTTTTCTTAGAATCCTTCCGAGGCGCTGGATATATGCCAATTTGCTTCCAGTGCCGCTTGCTATAATCCCTATGTTTGCCTCAGGGACATCAATACCCTCGTCAAGCACCTTTGAAGTGACCACCGCCCTATATTTTCCCTTCCTGAAATTATCCAGGATAGAACTTCTTTCTCTTGCAGGCGTCCTGTAAGTAATCGCAGGGATAAGAAATTCCCTGGAGATTCGGTGGACAAGCCGATTATGTTCTGTAAAAATGAAGACCCTGTCCTCCCGGTGTGCTTTCAGGATCTCTTTCAACTTTTCAAGTTTTGAATCAGTGTTGAAAGCAAGATCTCTTGCTGCGTTTCTTGCAAGAAGAGCTTTCCTGGCTTCGGGCTCTCTCCCGCTTTTCATGACCAGTTTCTCGAAATCCCTTGGCCCTCGAATTACCATCCCGGTTTTCCTGAGATAATCGATATAAATGGAGTAGTATTTGTCGTACTCTTTCCGCTCCTCGTCCGTGAGGGCGGCAGTTACCCGTTTGATCCTGTAAGGGGCAAGGTGGCCACCTGCAAGTTCTGAAACATGCTTTTCGTATACTTTTCCTCCTACAAGCCTGTTCAGTTCAGAGTGTAGCTCATCTTCCCTTTCGTAAGTAGCTGTCAGACCAAGCCTGTAGGGAGCTGCAGAAAACTCAGCAATGCTCCTGTACCCGGCTGCGGGCAGATGGTGAACCTCATCAAAAATAAGAAGGCCAAACCTGTTCCCAAGGGTCTCGGCGTGGATATAGGCAGAATCGTATGTGGAAACGGTTACAGGAAGAATTTTCTTCTCCCCGCCCCCAAGCTTTCCGATTTCCATGGAAAAAGCCTCTTCAAGCTGCGTTTTCCATTGTTCGAGCAGGTCAAGCGTCGGGACGACCACAAGAGCGGGAGTATTGCACCCTGCAATTGCCCGGATTCCAACAAGAGTTTTTCCGCTTCCTGTTGGCAGGACAAGTACTCCCCATTTATTGTTTTCCCCCCATGACACAAGAGCCTCGGCCTGGTAATCTCTCAACTTAAGTTTCTTTCCTGAAGCCTCATATGCTGCTGCCAGATCTGGACAGGGAAGGAGATCAAGCACTTCATCTTTATATGGGATTTTAGAATTTCTCAGATAATTTATTATATCTCTGTAATATAACGCGAGCGCCCTGAAATTTCCACTTCTCTCATCCCAGACCGCATTGGGAACCCTTACATTTCCCTCAATAATAAGCGTTCCCTGCTTGAAGCTGATTTTTATCATCGCATATTAAGATTCTGGATATAATATATAACAATTCAGGCTCT
>CAYSZA010000222.1:0-5281 GCA_964435275.1 uncultured Methanosarcinales archaeon
ATTTCTAAACAAAAAGTCTGATTCCTTTGCCCATCTGCTTTTCTTGTACCGTATATGATGGAACTTGTTAAAAAAGTTTAAAAGAAGTAATCTTGGGTAAATCCTGGATGCTATTCAGGAGAGCACTCACGATATCATATAATTTCCTGGACACTTCTGCAAAACTTCTACACTTCATAAAAGCGCTTCAAGATAATTTTGCACATCATTTCCGTAAAGTATCTTTTGGTCGGAATTCTTCCGGAATATGAGACGGATGAGCTTTTTCTGGCACAACCTCTTCATATTCAGGAGTATAGTATGTTTGACTTTATAGCTTCGTTTCCCGCCTTTGTAAGGTTTAGCTTCTTTATAGCGGTCAACGTCTTTATCAATTTAACGTCTTCTCAGGATGAATACTGCTATTAATATGAAGATCAGGCTCGCCAGGGTGAACCCGGGCAGGCTTTCCTCTACAGCGTACGGTTTTGTTTCTACTTGTATGGGAAGGTCAAGCGTATTATCTTCGACATTTTTGGTATCTTCACCGAAATAGTAGACTACCCTGCCTTTGACATTGAAATCTCCGGGCTGGTTGGTCTCAATCCTTACTTCAATATCCCTGCCCTGCCCGGGGTCAAGCTCGTATGTTGTAGTATACTGTCCTGCACCGGACTGGACAAACTCCGAGGAGGAGACGCTCATTCCCGAAGGGGGAATTATAATAACCTGAACATGCATCACAGGTTTTGTGATAAGATTAACGGCTGAAAGTTTGAGCAGAATGTCTTCTCCGGAAACAACCCTTGTCTTTTCACCGTGAAGACTTACACTTGCAGAGGGTGGGGCAGGTTTGGAACTTATTGCTGATTCTGAATTTCCTGAAGCTGCTTTTTGTGCAGGCTCGGATTGTACATAGTTGTTAGTCTCGGTTTTAGTGTACTCCGAACGTTCGATATGGTATGAATTCCCTGTATGACGTGAGGACTCGCTTTCGGTATCCCCTGAGATCTGCGTTTCTTCCGAGGTTTGCGTTCCTGCATCTTCAGTTCCCGCTTTGCCTGAGGACTGAGCTTCCGTATCCTCTGAAGATACTGTTTCTTCATTTTCGGAAGAGTTTGTTCCGGTTTCCTCAACCGGGTCTGCTACCGTGTTTTCCGAGGAATTGGTTTCGGCTTCTTCAGCAGACTCTAGTTCCGTATTTCCCGAAGAATTCGTTTCCGTTTCCTTATTTTCAGGAGACTCTGTTCCTTCGTTTTTAGAGGGTTGTGTGCCTGCACTTTCGGTATCATCGTTTTCTTGGGGTTGTGACCCGGAATTCTGTGCTTCGTCCTGCGAAGACTGCACTTCCTTTTCTGAGGCGGTTTTATTCTCGTAAGAGCCTGCCGAAGCTTCAGAGGACGCATACACGCACGAAACGGTGCTTACCAGAAAACAACCAATTATGAGATAAATCATTAGAGTTTTTAAAATAGCCCTCTCAGACATTCTACCACCTTTTTTTGGGCTGCCATCTGCAAACATTCAGTTCCAGCTCTAAGTGAAGGGCTTTTTCGAACTGAAAATGCTTTTCTATAGCTATCAAATGTAAAAAATAGGAAAAATGTATGTATTTTTCCTGAGATTGCGTTTAAATGTTTTTTAATCGGACTTATTTCCTCTTAGCAGCATAAACTCCTAACAGGCCTATAGCTGCAACTAATATTCCAAAGCCGGGAGCACTAAACGAGCCTTCTCCTTCGGCTTTCACTCCTTCGTTCCCCTCCAAGCTGGCAGACTCTTCGGGATTACTGGAAGCTTCCTCGACCACAAAGGGGTGGCTGAGTGAAATCGGGTTGTAGTCATCCTTATTATCTCCAGGCCAGTACATGCCGCTGAAGTGTATGGTCGAAGTGCCTACTTTTTCTCCTTGAATATTAATGTAGATTGTCCGGGCGCTTCCGGGGGGCACGGAAAATATCCCATAGACCGTACCTGCTGCACCTGTCTGAGCGAAGCCCTGCCCGCTTACATGAATTCCAGCTGGTACACTGATTCTTGCGTCTACGTTCAGAGTCACTTCATTAAGGGATGGATTGTCAATATAAAGTTCAACAAGGCCGTCTTCTTTCTCGGTTATGACGTCATTAACCGGCCTCAGTACCACGGTAGGGCCCACCCTGAACTTCTGCTCGGCCACAGGAATATCTGGTTCGGTCAGGTTTGGGGGACAGGTCTCGTTTACCAGTGCGGACTGGTTAACGGATTGACTGGTGGATTTATTTACGGATTGATTAATGGATTTATTGACGGATTGATTGGCGGATTCGTTAGTTTTTGTAATCTTTGATGCCGTATCATTTGCTAATGGGTTATCGGCTGCACCTGCAACAGCACTTGAGAATACAGCCCCAAAAATAAAGATTGACATCAATAATATGGGCAAATATTTTTTCAACTTATATACCTCCTTTTAGGGGTATTGAATTACCTGTACAAGAGTTTTTTGAAAAAAATTTTCAAAATCTCAATATTGATTTTTGCAAAGCAGAATTTGCTTTGGATCAATATTTTCCAGCAAGTATTGGGTATTTTGGTTTAATTTACTTTCGGCCTTTTTGATAATATCCTGTAAATTTTACTTACGCTTTACAATAATTTTAGATAAGAAGTATGATTTAATGTGCCAGTATTACTTTTTTGTGCCCCTTTCTTCTATATTTACATCGGGTCAGGTGGAGATTTTAGCGACTACAGCTTCTGGTAGTACAAAACGAGATCGGAAAAAAAGATGATAGGGTTACTTCCATAATCTGGAATAACCAGGGTCACGGTAGCCTGGTCCTTGATATAATTCTCCCGAACTGCGGGCACTTATAGACAGCTGGATAAAAGACAGTTAATTTGCGTTAAAGGCCGAAGGACCTGGAAGATGTGTCGGGCATCTCACTGGCTCTTACCGGTTTCAAACCGAATCCTGACAGGTAAAAGCCGGAGTGGTTAAGGAATCCGCCGGTTTCAGGCTGAGACTCCGTCAAGTCTTGCAACAGGCTCGGTCCTTAAAAGGGCTCTCAGGAAATAGTCTGCCCACATATACATCAACAGCGAGCCTATTCCGTTACCTATGACTATTCCCCACCAGGCTCCGACCTGCCCCATATTAAAGGTGAAAGCCAGGAGAGCTGCAAAGAGCGGGGTGAAGACAATAGTCCTCAGGAGGGTTGCAATCAAAGAATTCATGCCTTTTCCTGCGCCCTGGAAGAAAGACGAGGAAAAAAGGCCAAGTGCAACCGTGGGAAAGAAGATACACATCACACGCAGGAAGTGGGCAAGATCGGCGGTTATGTGGGTTCCTCCTTCGGATTGCGTGAATACGGATGCGATCGGCACGGCAAAGGCAAATATAAAAGCTCCGGCTACGCATTCTATAAGGAAGCCGAGTTTGGTTGAGTAAGAAAGGGCAGTTTTTGCCTTTACATAATCACGGGCTCCTATTGCAGCTCCGCTTACGGAAATCACAGCAGTTGCCATTCCCATCAGGGGAGCCATTGCAATTGTCGCTATTCTCCATCCCGTTGCATAGACCGCGACTCCGTCGGTGCTGCTTACAAGCACGATAATGTAATTCATGAATAGCATTGACAGAGACATGGAAAGCTGCTGGGCTGAAGCCGGAAATGCAACATCAAAGATCTCTTTTACAATGCTTTTATCAAAGCGGAAATCCCTGAAATCGAAAGCTACATACGTGTCTTTCCTGAAGAACAACCAGTTTGCCATCATAAGGCAAGAGACGCCTATAGAAAGCACAGTAGCCCAGGCTGCACCTGCTATTCCCATACCCAGAGTATAAATGAAGATAGGGTCCAGAATAACGTTAAGAACTCCGCCTACAATCATAGCCTGCATGGCTCGCTTTGAATCTCCTTCGCTCCTGAGGATCGCATTGGCGGCGTTGGAAAAGAAAATCACAATGCTCCCAAGGAAAATAGCCCTGGCGTACTCGACTGAAAGTCCTGTCGTTTTTCCGGCTCCTGCAAGGGCAAAGAGTTGAGGGGCAAAGAGATAAAACGGAATTGTAAAAGCAATCGAGAGCAGCGTAATTATGATTATGGTATGTACGGCAACATTGTCCGCACCGGCTTTATCCCTGGCCCCGATCATGCGGGAGATTGCGGATCCCCCTCCTATGCCTATCCCATTGGATAGAGCCATGCTGATAAAGAAAAACGGGAACACAAAGCCCATTGCTGCAAGGGCATCGGCTCCAAGCCCGGAAACCCAGTAAGTGTCAACCAGGCTGTAAATTGTCTGCACGGACATGGCAACGACCATTGGAACTGACAGCTTCACTATAGCTTTTTTAGGGTCCCCCTGTAATGTTTTTACGCCAATTGTTTCTTTTTTTCCTTCATGGCCGGCAGGAGTTATTTTTTTATTCTGATTAATTTTCATTTATTACATCTTCCTTAATGACTCATTTATAAACAAACTCTTCAAGTTTCGGTCCCTTGCCCTCGGTCTCCTGATTTATTGATCCAGATAATTGACAGATTTCAGGATAATTGACAAAAATCCAGACAACTGACAGATGTCCGGATCTCTCAGCCTTTTACAATCTTTCTCGCTTATTCCCGGGCACAGTCATCCACGCGTCATTGCATTTTTGTTCTGGATAATTCGATTCCTGCTCCCTTTTTGCAGTTTTATCATCTCATAACCCCCCACTAAAGTTACACAAAAGCACTCGGGACGTAATTGGGCCGGAGAACGGCAATTAGAATGAGGTTTTCCCCACTTCTCGGATAAGTAGCTGAATGTCCGGGCCAGATTCTAACCGGCTATTAATTATATTGTTCGATTTCTAACTAAATACGGTGGATTATATTTATACCTTTTGAGTCAATCTAAAAAACATTAGTAACTCTGCTGTTAAGTTATCCATTGATAAAAGTTTCTAGCGTGTCGGGTTCCCCGAAAAAGGTCTCGTAAGAAGCCCGTAAGTAAGGTGCCAATAAGGTGCACAAGGAGAAAGGTAGAAATAATGAAAGGAAAATCTTCCCCCCGATTAAATACACTGGCCGTATTTAAAGTCGAGATATGGCTCGAACTCTCAAACTCAGTCCTGTCCCATATAATCTTTACAGCTCCTTCCGGAAAGAAATCTGCAGTTAGATTGTAAACGGTAAACGGCTGAAGCTTCTTATTAAAGCTTCAGTTCGAGTAGGGAGGATTTCATGTATGGATACACTGCAAGAAAGATCTCGTAATGTGACCCTCATCTGAGAAAAACTCATTGTATCTTGAGATCTCACTGTATCTT
>CAYSZA010000223.1:0-5251 GCA_964435275.1 uncultured Methanosarcinales archaeon
TATTCCGTTCTTTTCCAGAAATTCATCAAGAGGTACGGAGTGGGTCTGGAAACCGCATACTTTGTAGGGATGAGCTCCCATGGAAAGGGCTACGAACTGAGCAATATTCATGTGTACCATATCATATTTTACGCCAAACTCTTTTTCGATAACCGGCTGGTAGCGGTCGTACTGGATATGGCAGTTCGGGCACATATGGATCATAAGCTCCACGCCTGCTTTTTGAAGGCTGTCGAGTTTTGTTTTTGTCACCTGAAGCGACGTATCTTTATTAAGATGGAGCTGGGAAAAGCCCATCCCGCAGGTAAGAGTGCGGTCTTCGTACCAGCGCACGGGCTCGGCTCCGCAGGCTGCGGCTATGGTATCTATCAACTGGGGATTTTCAGGGTTTCCGAGAACATCGAGATACTTGACTTTATAATAATGGCAGGCATGGTGGGCTGCAGCTTTGACGCCTGAAAAGTCAAACTTCTTCTGCTCCCGGATCTCATTGACCTTGCTTAAGAGAATTTCCACTGCGTGATAGAAGTTTGTCTTCGGATCCATGTCGCCTCTTTCGTAAACAAGATCTTCAAGACCTTTTTCCCGGAAGATCGAATTGACTTTCTCACGGATTTCAGTATTGGTATTAAGGACTTCACAGGCTTCCTTGTTTATGGCATAACAGGTTGAACAGAGGCAGGTTATATTGGGATAGCCGCATCTTCTTGCAACTGCGAAGTTCCGGGCCGCAATGGCTGTTGTTGTCAGTCCTTCAAAGATGTCAGTATAATGTCCTATGCCTGTGCAGCAGGACTGCTCATCGTTTATACAATACTCTACTCCAAGCCTGTCAAATACGTAACGAGTGGAGGTTTCCACCCCAGGGTACTCCTGCCCGACCATGCAGCTTTTAAACAATAAAAGCTGGCTGTCCGGGATATTCTCTATCGCTTTCAAAGCCGAGATCTCCGCTTCTGTTTTCCTTCTTAATACACTGGTTCTTCAGGAGCTGATGCAGGCGTTTTTCCTGTATTTTAGCTTTGAGCCATTTTTCCCTTTCAAAATAACCTGTGGCCTCAAGAATGGCCTGAACCTCTCCATGGGTGTTCCTGATATCCCTGGAACTTAGTCCCAGTTCGGCACGGGTTGATTCAAGATTTTCCTTGAACCTGATCCAGCGTTCTCCGAGGTCTCTTTCCATATTCTTAATCCCAGCACCCGGTACCTTGCTGGCTCCGTTCTCTGCAAGATATTCTCCGATCTCAAGGAAGTAAGCAAGCTTTTCGACCCCTATGCCCTCGTTGATAGCCATCTGCCTGAGCACCTGTACTATAGTTACAGGGCTGTTATTCCTGGGACAGCGCAGGTTGCAGGAGTAGCAATAGAAACAGGACCAGATCATTTCTGACTCAAGCACGCTCCGGTCATTTTCCAGCACTTTTTTCACAATCTGGCGCGGGCTGTAATCTGTAAAGCGGGCTGCAGGACAGGAAGCCGTGCAGGCCCCGCACTGGACGCAGCGGTCAAGCCCCAGAGAGGCAGGTGTCCGGATGCTTTTCTTTGCGGTTTCTGCAAGGGTTTTACATTCCGGGGTATCATATTCGTTTACATATGGAATCATTTGATCATCTCTCCTTCCCGGGCAAGGCTGGTAAAAGTGCCTGCAAGCCCTCTTGTATTTGGAACATAGGCTTTTTTGAAATGGACCCGGTTTCCTGAATCTCCAATTTCTTTTTTCAATTTCTCAAAGTGGCTGACAGTTAGCGGATATATAACCTCGGCTTTCGGGCTGTCAGGAGGATCTTCTATAAAAAGGACCGAAGATGCCCCGAGTTTGAAGGCGTGAAGCAGGAGTTCTTTATCTACAACCAGGTTTGTGGGTACCTTAATTAATTTCACATTTGAGGGATAATTCAATGCACTATTTCCTATATTGTCGCAGGTTAAGGATGCGATCCCGCTGTTTACAAAGCCCAGCAGGTCTCCTTCTCTGACCACGCCTTCAATTTCGGCTTTTAACTGGCTTTTCGTGAAACCTGCAATCTGGATAGCTCCGTTTTGACAGATCTCAGTGCAGTATCCGCAGCCGGTACAGATAAGCGGATCTACGATAACCTTTCCACTTTCATTTAAAGAAAAAGCCTCGAAAGGACACTGAAGGCATTCCTTACACTGAGTACAGAGAAGCTGATTGATGGTAGGAATTTCATTTGCCAGGGCTTTCGGGCTGTCTGCAATAAAGGCCCTTCCTCTTACAGCTGCAAGCCCTGCCTGGGAGATAGTATCCGTAACATCCTTGGGGCTCTGGGCAGTGCCGCAGACAAAAATCCCGTCCAGTGAGCTGTCTACAGGCCTCAATTTCGAGTGCCTCTCCTTGATAAAGCCGCTTTCGTCCTGGCTGATGTTCAGTATACTGGCAATTTTCCGGGTTCCTCTTGAAGGAACCATTGCCGTAGAGAGTACAACGAGATCGGCAGGGAGCTCTTTTATTTTCTGGTCAAGAGTATCCTCGAGTCTGACAACAAGGCTTTTATCAGGTTTCTCCACGATTTCGGCCGGCCTTCCCCTGATAAATCTTACTCCGATATCCTGAACTGCCCTATAATAGTTCTCGTAAAAGCCAAGAGCCCGCAAATCGATATAGCAGATCGTAATTTCCGTGCCAGGATATTTTTTCATTATCAGGTTTGAGTGTTTTAAGGCTGCCATGCAGCAATATCTGGAGCAATAGCGGTTCCCACCCTCTTTTTCGTCCCTTGAACCCACACACTGGATCATGACTATTCTTTTAGGTGTTCCCAGGCAATTATCAGAAACATTCTCAGAGGAGCTTTTACTTCCACAGGTACCTGTCGAACTGAAAGTGTCAGGGTCCAGGCTGATATCTGAAGGCCTGAGCAGTGTCCCTTTTGTAGGACCGTTGATCCCAAGCATTCTTGCAAGTTCCATCTGGGTTATTACATTTTTGAAAATTCCATAACCATACTGGGGTTTCTGTGATGCATCATATTCCTCAAAACCGGTAGCAACAATAACTGCGCCGACGTTGACCTCAATAATCTCTTCTTTCTGTGAAAAATCAATCGCTCCGGATTTACAGACTTCTGCACACTTCCCACAAACTTGCCCATTTAACTGCAGACAGTGATCAGGATCTATGCAGTAGGTTTTTGGAACGGACTGTGAGAAACGCAGGGAAATTGCCTTTTTGTCCACATATCCGCAGTTGAACTCATTTTCAACCAGAACAGGGCAGACACGGCTGCATCGGCCGCAGCCTGTGCAATTATCGTGCACATATCTTGGTTTTTTCCTTAGCCTGACTGTGAAGTTGCCGGCACTTCCGGTTAACCGTTCTACTTCAGTCCAGGTTAGAAGATTTATTTTCGGGTTAGCTACTACCTCGTTCATCAGCGGGCTTAATGAGCACATTGCGCACTCTTCCGCAAGCTTGTCAGGAGAAAAGACCTTGCCTATTTTTGCCATATTCCCACCTATGCTGGAATCCTTCTCAACAAGGTAGGTGGAAATTCCATTATCTGCAAGGTTCACTGCCGCAGTTATTCCTGCAATTCCTCCGCCAATAACAAGGGCCTGCGGAGCGATATTTACTTTTGTTTCCTCCAGGGGCTCGAGATTTTCCAGGCGTTTGAGTTTTCCACGAAGAAGTGAGAGAGCTTTTTCAGTCGCTCCGGTTCTGTCAGGATGTACCCAGGCACAATGTTCCCTGAGGTTTGCAATTTCGAGCGTTGCCCGGTTCAAACCCGCATCCTGAATACATTTTTTAAAAAGAGTGCCGTGTTTGGAGGGGGTGCACGAACCTATTACTATCCTGTCGAGGTTCCCTTCAGAGATCTTATTTTTGATCAGGGTCTGTCCCTCTCTCGAACAGAGATACTCATAATCAAAGACCGGGATCCCTTCTGCCTTAAGGGCTTTCTTAATAGAATTGATGTCGATATGTTCGGAAATATTTCCACTGCAATGGCAGATAAATACAGCGGCTTTATCCAGGGCAGCGTTCATTATACTAAATCTTTCAGGGATTTGTATTTAAGACTTGCCAGAATGACCGTGAGTAATAACCCAAAAAGGGCAGAACAACAACAAAACTTGCAAAATAAGGATAATTTTCGAGAGAAAAGTAAATTTGTAATTATTTATTTGTTCTTATTTTAATTATAATTAGACGTTTCCTCAAGGAAACAATAATAAAAATACAGTTATCCTATATAATATAGACGAACGCTTTAAGGAATCCTTAATTTATAATCTGTTCTCATTTTGAAAATCCGGGCTTTCAGAGTATAAAGAGACCAGGATGTGCTATTGTCAGGAAGTTTTTATAGGCATATAATTATATATATGGAGAGAGTATTATTATTTAAGTCAACTGAGAAAAACAGATTTTATGAGATACTCCCACAGATCCGAAACTCATATAAATAGAAATATATTTAGTAAGGGTAATAAAAGGTAAAAGATAGTATATTAAAAATATGTTTCTATTGATCTGAAAAGTACTGGATAAAAAAAGATATCGGAAGCAATCGCAAGCTGATCTTCCGGTATAAAGCGGTAGATGATAGTTGTGGCAGATAATGAGTTTACATCAGAGGACAACGATTTTAAGATGGGAGAGGTTGAGTACGAGATGGTGGAGCTTTTGAGAAGGCTTAATATCAACAGGCCAGTAGCTCTTACTCTTGCATGCCTCTCCAAAGGAGAGGAAATTTCCTCCCAGTGTATTGAAATGGTATCAGGCTTGAGGCAGCCGGAAGTTAGCATTGCAATGCGTTATCTTCGCGAAAACGACTGGGTTGACATGCGAGAGGAAAAGAAGAACCAGGGAAAAGGCAGACCGGTTAAATTGTATAAGCTGACGGTAAGGATGGAAACAATTGTCAACACAATAGAGGAAAACGTAATGGCTGAAAGCAGGGCTGTGCTTCAGAACATAGAACGCCTCAAAAACCTTTCCTGAAAACCAATTTAAAAGCCGACACATTACAGTGTTTCCTGCAAATTTCAAAAAATCTAATTTTGATATTGAGTCTGGGTTTTATAACCCGGATACGACTTCTTATAAATTCTAAACAGATAGAACCCTTTAAATTCATTTCAGCAATCCCTAGAGTTACGTCATCTCCTTTTCAACCCTTATAGCATCTGTTTTTCCATCCCATATTATCAATTTTCCTTCCGGATTTGAATTTTGGAGATGGCAAAGGAGCAGGAATCTTTCGGGCGCAGGATATAAAACACAAAG
>CAYSZA010000224.1:0-2224 GCA_964435275.1 uncultured Methanosarcinales archaeon
AAAGACGAGTTTTAGGCGTAAGGGTTCCATAGCGCCTTGTTGACTCTGAAAGAGTTGTCAAATTTCGTTTTAAAATTCATCTGAAAACTTCCCTCCACGCCCGCATGCTCACGAAGTGGGCAGATATCGGGCGGCCACTGGCAAAAAAGAAGAAAAGCAGGATCGGCAGATGTCATAAAAATTATGGGCTGGTTCCCTGAAGGTTTGTCTACAGGTTTGGAAGCCAGGCTCTTAATTAAGAGGATGTAATTCATTATTTACTTACAGGATAAAAAGAGAAGTGAGAGAATAAATAGGCTAAGATCTGCCTATTTCCATATTATTCTGTCACTGCTTTTTGATAGCCAGCAATCAGACAAATGGGCTCTTCGCTGTTTCGAGTGGGTAACATATATTCATTTCCTAAATATTGAAGTAACATACTCAAAATTTAGAAACATGTATTGTTGAAAATCAAATTCAAGCTCAATGTTTTTCATTTTAATCGGATAACTGTATAACTAATGAATTATTTTCAACCCATACAAAACAGCGAAGAGCCGACAAAGTCTCTTAGATGTACTGCTTTCTGATAGCCAACTGATCAGACAGATGTCCCTTAGATGTCCTCAAAGTCTCAATAGCTTCGTTTATATTATGTAAATCATTTAAAATAGTTTCCATGTCCGGATAAGTTAATTTATCCACTTCCCCTTCAAGATCTAAAAATACCCTTTTCATCCTCTGTAAATTGTTTTCAATCATACGATTACAGATAGAAATTGCTTTCTCCATTGATTCAATATTCTCCCCCTGGTTAATGATATCAACTCCTGAGAAAAACCGCATCTCCAGTTATAGTAGTAATTATATCTGCTATATTTGTAATTATATTACTATTATTAGGTATAATAGATCCTTATTACGTTTTTTTATCCATTCTCCGGAAACATTTAAGAACTGGAGTTTAAGCGAAGAGTCCTGTCCTTCAATTTTCTTGATAGGCTCTTAGTTGTCAAATTTCTATATAACTAACTCGTCTGAAAAATGCTCTAGTAGAGGAAAATCTACTGGAGACAGACCAGTCCGCCTGATAAACTATTACCTCTGCATGCTGAATAATCCTGTAGAAATCAGATCAGGAGCTACCAGAGAGCAGGCAAGAAAATACAGTAATTTTTCCCAAACTACTGCATTTTTGCCCCCGTAAACGGTAATTTCTCACGATTCCGTCACCACAAATCCAGAAATACAGTCGTTTTAGGAAAAAATACAGTCGTTTTAGGAAAACAACCTGTATTCTGGTTGATCAGAAAAGCGTACCGGAAGTAAACCTGAAAAACTAATAAGCAAGAAAACGAAAGAGTCGAAATAAACTTTTAGAATAAATGGCTGGGAATCATTTCGGAATCATTTCAAAGCTTTATTTCTTTAGCCATTTCTTGAAAAACCCTTCCTTTGTCAGTGGTAATAAAAAGCCTTTTTTCGCACCTGATAAGTTCTTTTTCGCTTAACATTTGCAGATATTTCTCAGCAACGCTAGAGTTTAGATGTACTTCATATACAATCCGAGTTTTATTTGCCCCATCCAGTGCTACTCTTAAAATATCTACAGCAATATCAATTCTACTCCTTCTCCTAATGTTGACTCCTCCACCCTGCACAGTAGGATAGCGCATGGAACTCCTGAAGCTTGTGGAATTAATGCAACGTATAGAATAATAGAACACATGAAATTAGTTTAAAGGTGTCTATTTCCTGGTTTACTATGAGCTGATCCCAAAACCAATTCTCAATTCTAATCAATGAGATTTTTAGGATCCCTTCACGATCTGAATCCCGATTGGTCACTTAAAACACTGGAATCGAAGAAGCAAATTTTGAGATTTGATTATTGATAAATTTGAGGATTTATCGATTCACTGCACCCGGGTTACCCTGAATGGAAACTCTTCGCCTTCAAACATATAAGAGTCATAGTTGCTAACTCATAAGTAGCAAAAACAAAATATATAGCAATCATTTCAAGACAATTAATCAGAAGCTATCTCCCTGTTTTGAAACGATTGCTATTATTATTTCATTCTGCTCAATATTTCATGGGCTCAACGATTGGACTGGCGATTATTCTTAACACCAGCCACCGCAGCCGCCCCAGCCGCCACAGCCGCCACAGCCGCCCCAGCGACGCCAACGGCCCCAGCCGCCGCAGCCACCCCAGCCACAGCCTCCGAACCATCCCATA
>CAYSZA010000224.1:2324-5228 GCA_964435275.1 uncultured Methanosarcinales archaeon
GGCTTTTTAGATTAGAGAATTACACGCTCTAATCAAACTTTTTCACCACCCATGATCACACTTTCATGGCAACTTTGTTAGAAATTATTAGAGTTATTCACCTCCTTTTTGAGAGGAACATTTCTGCCATGAAGGTATAATTAAGAATAGAATTGTAGTTATATAAAAAATCGAGAATAAAAGTTTCTTATATATAAATAGATTTTATAAAATTCGTTAAATATTCTACCATAAAACACATTTTCTTTTAAATTTATTTTGCTACTTCTAATCCTATTAAAGCTTCCAGTAAATCAGGAAAAAAATCTGTAATTTAATAATTAGTCCAAAATATTATCTCAATAATAATTATAAGCTTTATTTTAGGATTAAGTTTAATTTAAAGCTTTAAGATTTCTGTATTTCGTTGGAAAATTTGTAGGACTCTTTTTATTCTTAAACTTTATAATTTCAGTATTTTCTTTCCTGAGCAAAATATCCATAAAACAGTTTATTAAAAAAGATAAGTTCTATTTTTATAATAAAGAAAAAGACTGCAGAATCAATCTAAATTTTACAGAAATTTCAGTATACCTTCAGTGAAATCATCACTTGGCAATGTAATCATCTTGGGGATGAGAACCTATCCCATCCCCGTATTCAGCATAGATAACGCGAATTATTTCAGTGACGAAAAAAAGAGAGTTTCAGGCGTAGGGGTCTCGCAGCGCCTTGTTGACGCCGAAGGTCCTGCGCTCCTCGACTGTCTTCCGGTTCTTGTCGATTTTCTCCTTCGCGAGCTTCGTGACGAGCTCGATGCCGGGTTTGACCTCTTCGATGGACTTCGTCTCGAACATGCCCGCGGCGACTGCCTTTGACCAGATATCGTTTCCTACCTTGGTGCGGATGAAAACCGTGGACCAGCCGTCAGGACTTCCGACCGAGCCGGTCGAGATGTCAGCGAGGTTGGCGACATAGTCGAGGCAGACGTGGCAGCCGGGCTGCTCATACTTGTGGGTTGCCTTGAGCGGCAGGGTAGCTACGTTCCCACGCTCGGTGTATACCCAGAACTTGCCCTTCCCGATCTCCATCTTTTTCACGGAGCTGAGGCTCTGGGCTGCATGGTCCTCGACAATGGTCTGCAGGGATTTGTACGGGAAGTTCTCCATGCAGAAGAGCCCTACTGTGAAGGCAACCTTGTCCGGGACATCCCGCATGTTGATGGGATAGAGCTGAGCCTTCCGGACCGCCTGTACCTGGCAGCAGACGCCGGTGACTCCGACCCTATCAAGGCCAAAAGACCGGGTAGCCTCTTTGAGCCAGGAGATCTGGGGGCTAATGCTGTACTTCGTCCCTCGAGCCTTGAGGATGTCCTCGCGGCTCATCGCGACGAGCGGTTTGGGTTCCCAGGGTCGGTCTCCCTCGCCTGCTACAATGGTCCCGTCAATGATTCCTTGCTCAAGAGCATAGACCATGAGGGTGGTGGCGATACCGCCGTCCTGTGCCTTCTGGAGGATCTCCTTGTCTGTGCTCCGTGCCGAGACACAGGTTATATATTTGCCGAGATATGGATCTGTAACCATCTCTCTCACCTCACTTAAGCGCTCCAGCGATTGTCTCGCTGATAGCTTCGAATTCAGAAATCACGTCGAAGTTGAAGAACGACCTCGGACAGGCACCGTAGCAGGAGCCGCACTTGATGCAGAGGTCACGCTCACCCTGCGGCTTCCCGAACTCGTGGGTAATCGCCCGCACTGGGCAGGATGCAGCGCAGATACCGCAGCCCATGCAGAGGCCCTGGTTGATCACGTCGTTCATCAGGTCGCAGAAGCATCCTGTCGTGCCGCGCTTCGCAAGGTCCATGAGGGGCTTTAAGTACTTGCCTGCAAGGGCTTTCTGGTCCTCGTTCCCCTCAAAGAGCAGATACGCCATGACAGCGACGTTCCTTATGAGCTCCGGGCTCGGGGGGCATCCGGGGATGTAAATATCCACATCGATGAGATCCCCAATAGGGAGGAAAGACTCGTGCTGGGGCTGGTTGTGCTGCCCACCGCGGCTGAACCGGGTGATGTTCCCATAGCTCGCACAGGAGCCAAGTGCCACCACGACCTTGGACTTCCTCCGCGTCTCCTTGATTTCCTCCACTGATTCATGGTCCTGGAGGCAGACCGATCCTTCGACGAGCGCTACGTCCATCTCTGGGATATGCCGGACGTCGGCAAGCGTGAGGCTGTAGACTAGGTCGGCGTAGTCGTCCAGGATTTTAATGAGTCCCAAGTAGTTGTCGGCCACGGACACGAGGCAGCCAGTACAGCCGCTCATGTGTACATGCCCGAGCTTGATCTTGTTTGCCACTGGTTTTATCTCCTTTGTAGCTTCCACCTTCTTCTCCGTCCAACCTGAGCGGGCTTGGCTTCCCAGCTCATGGTTTTCTTGATGAAGTTAAGCAGTTCCATAGTTCATCCCGATTTCCTTCAGTATTTCGGATACAGCGTCTGGAATAGCTCTCTGTACCTCGTCTGTAATCCCGATGATCATCTCAGGGGCAGAAACGTACTTCTTCTGGCATGCAAGGACGCGGATCCGGATATCGTCCTTGATGAGCTGGAGCGGCTCGGTCAGATCCCAGGAGTGAGCGTCACGGTAGCTCCCCACAGGCAGCTCGTCAACGGAGAGCCACCTGAGCTCGCCTGGCTCCCCCCCGAAGTCCGCGATGTCCACTATGATAAGAGTCTTTGTGGACTCGGGACTGAGGAGGGTAAAAATGAAGTGGGGCCCCCCGAGCCCCGCGTCAATGGCTGTGACGTTCTCAGGGAGGTCGAGGTCTTTGAGATTCTCAATTACAGCCGGTCCGAACCCATCGTCCGCAAAGAGCGGGTTGCCACAGCCTGCCACCACGATCTCGGAGTACAGCGTTTCCATTCC
>CAYSZA010000225.1:0-5218 GCA_964435275.1 uncultured Methanosarcinales archaeon
TTCCTATAATTCTTTCCAAAAAAAGGTTACTTAAAAAAAATATTTATTATTTCAGGTCAAATTTCGGGTACACTTTGACCTTAAGGACAGCACTTTGTCTCATATAACTTATGCACACGAGGCATAAAATCAAGTACATTGTATATCATAACTTAAATTTGCATTTAAACTGTTTAACTGTTTAATCCTTCCATTTCTCAGTTCAAATGCATAAGTTATATCCAATTGTAGAATTAAATTTAATTTTAAGACAGGCTCTTAGAAGATTTCTACAAAGACTATTTGAATTAAATGGGGATGATTGGGATTGCGAATGTTAATATTTATTCTGACAATCTTCCTGACAATCTTTATTATTTTTAGTGGATGCGTTGAAGAAAATAATGCCACTCAATCAAATGAGTCAGAATATCATGATTCGGTAAATATTAAGCAGGAAAATTTATCATCAGCAGCCCTGTCATCCGAAGAGGAAAATCTTCCTGAAATCGAAATAAATTCTTTTTCAAGCGTTTATATGCATGATAATACAGAAAGAGTGTATGACTACCTTTTTAGCTGGGATAACGTTCCCGGGAACGAAAGTCAGAGCCTCATAAGTTACCTCAAGAATGATATGGGTATTGATTGGGCAGATAATGCACAAATTGTCAAAACCAATAATAATGAAACTATTCGTGTATTTACATCCGAAAATTCGCTGGAATTAACGCTTGAAGACAATAAAAGTGAGATTCTAACAACTATTAATTCAGATCCTTTGTTCTTCGAGTCGAAAGAAATCAAAAAGGAAAACGGTAAGATTGGTGTATACAGGCTTGAATACAAACCTGGATATAATCTCACTGAAAAATATTACGCGGTATATGGCCTGTCAATAAAGAACAATGGCTCAAGTAACCTTTACTTTAAATTAAGTGAGCTTCATGTACATGACGGAAATAATATCTTTAATACCACAATTGAACCTGAAAGTCAATATTCGTACAGAAACGAGATATTTTCAGATCTTAAAAAAGAAACTAAAATTGAAGATGCAACTTTATTTCCGGGGCAAATTATAAACGGGTTTGTGATTTTTCAGGTTAATTCGCTGTATAATGAGTCTTTCCTATTGATGTATAAGGGAACTCCTATTACCTCAACATCTTTAGAAAAGAGCATAAAAGTTCTGAGAATAGCGGAAAGTTACAATTACTCGGTATTTTTTGGTATACCACCGTATGATTATGGTGGCCTTAACTACTCTTTTGAACCTGACTTTAAGGAGTATCCGTATATATGGCCTAACTGGGTAAACAGAAGCGTATTTGAAGTTTTAAATAAGGCTGACTCCGAGAATATGGCAAAGTTATCTATAGGGAACACACTCTCGAAAGATATAGAGCAAATACCCCCGATAGATGTTGTATACGCATTAAAAGTCATACCTGAAAGGAACGTAACAATGATTCCAAAAACTCGTTCCTCAGACTACTCACCCTATACCCTTTGTGTTGATGATACTGGAAAGGAATTAATTAACTCCGGGTATGGTAGAATAATAATTCTAAATTCACATATTAGTTTCTCTAATGCAACAATAGTAAAGATTTCGTATCAGAACGTTTATGGACGGAATGATCGTTTATCATTTATTGATCAGGATCTTATACTGGACGACAAACTGAATATAGTTGTAGCAAAGTATTATTGTGGAAATTTCGTCTGACACATTTTACTAATTTTCATCCTTCTAAAGTGAAGTTTTCTTATTACTCTTGAAATGTCTGTCGACAAGAATTCTGTTCATTTTGTCTCAAAACGGTTTCATGAAGTTTGTAAAACGTCTAAAACGAAAAGATAAGGAAAGCAGATGAGAAAAGCAGTATAATAAGAGAGCAGTATATAAGAGAAACGATATCTATACGCTTTAACTTTGATTAAAAGAGTGAATAAAGGGTTCACAAGGTTTGGTCTGCAACAATGAAGTTTATTGCGGGATCAGATTTTACTCCGTCCTGAATTTGCTCCATTTTAAGCTTACACGTTAATGAAGTAGATTTCGAGATCGGTTTTCAAGCCGTCCTGACTTTGCTTCATTTTAAGTTTACGTGTCAATGAAGTATTATTACGGGATCAGCTTTCGACTGTCCTGAATTTGCTTCATCTCGCAGTTTACGCCATAAATGAAGTATATTACGGGATCGGTTTTCAAGCCGTCCTGAATTTGCTCCACCTTACAGCTACGCGTCAATGAAGTATTAAATACGGGATCAGTTTTCAGGCTGTCCTGAATTTGCCTCATTTTAAGCTTACGCGTCAATGAAGTAGATTTCGAGACCGGTTTTCAAGCCGTCTTGAATTTGCTCCATTTTAAGCTTGTACGTCAATGAAGTTCATTGCGGGATCAGGTTTTACTCTGTCCTGAATTTGCTTCATTTTACAGCTTAGTTCCTTGTGAACAATATATAATATGTAATTTCTAGTATAAAATACTGACGGTATTATTACTAATAGTAATAAAAATAGTTCGTTTTTTTGCTAAGTCTACCTGCAAATCATCAGTCACATACTCTGTCAATCAGTGTACACATCAAATGCTTTCTAATTTTTACATTCTTTAAACGACGTCTTAAAGTTTCCCTAAATGGCGAAAAAGCCTTTATGTATCTTTCATTGAGAAGGAAAACAGATAAGTTTCGAATTAAAGGTAAAGGGGGGAGCAGATTGAGAATGGAAAAAGATTTACCAAAACTCGGAAAACTTTTTACTTTGTCAACGACATCTACAAACTCTCAGACGCGGAAAGAGGTTAATTTTCATCCCGGAGATGAATTGTTGAAAACCATAAGTGCAAAGGTCTTTTTATTTCTCTCAAAAAGGGGAATGCAAGAGTTTTTCAGAATTAACCAAAACTCAAGTGCACGCCCTTAATTTCTTTAATTACCTTCTTCTTAAAATAAATACCAGCATCAATACCATTACCAGGCTTGCCGCTCCAAATCCAGGTATACTCTGAATGAGTGTGGATGCAAGCTCAGGAGTAGGCCGGGGGTTTGGATCTTCTACATGTATGGGAAGGTCGAGTGTGTAGTCTTCTCCATCTTCTTTGCTATTTCCAAAGTAATAGATTACCCTGCCTGTGACATTAAAGTCTCCAACCTGGTTGGCTGCAATCCTGACTTCAATGTCTCTTCCCTTGCCGGGCTCAATCTCGTATGTAGTCGTGTACTGCCCCGCGCCGGACTCAACAAATTCTGTAGAAGAGACGCTCATCCCTGACGGCGGGATAATAATAGCCTGGACGTGCATGGTAGGCTTTGTGATAAGATTCACGGCTGAGAGCTTGAGCAGGATGTCTTCTCCCTTAAGAACTTCGGTTTTCTCCCCGTGAAGGTTTACACTTGCAGAAGACGCTTTCGTTTTTTCCGCTTCTATGTCTTCAGATTGTTCCGCTCCTGCATTTTCAGATCCTTCTGCAGGTCGGCTATTATAGTAATTGTTTACAGTAGTTGTTTGCGTGTTAGTTTGAGTGTTATAGTTAGTTTCTGTACTATTGTAATAATTGTTTACGGTATTCGTTTCTGTGTTTCCAGGCTGTCCCGCTCCCGTTGTTTCCTGGGGATCGGCTGGGGTTTTTTCAGATTTCTCGGTTTCATTGGTTTCTTCTACGGATACTGGAACGGAACCTGTAAACTGTCCGAAAGCTTTGGGGAGATTACCTACCTTTACTGTTCCACTAACTTTATTCGTGGCCGTATTAATTACGGAAACGGTGTTATCGTGATCGTTCGCAACATATACCCTCTTTCCGTCCGGGGTGACCGCGACTCCGTAAGGACTTTTTCCTACGTTCACAGTGGCTGTAATATTATCAGTAGCTGTATCAATTACAGAAACATTATTACTGTCCATATTCGCCACATATACCTTTGTTCCCGCGACTGCAACCCCATGAGGATTACTTCCTGCAGGAATCGTCGATGTAACCTTGCTGGTTTTTGTGTCAATTACCGAGACGTTGTTGGTGCTTCCGCTCGTCACATATACTTTTGTTCCAGCGACTGCAACTCCACCAGGGTGTTGATTTTCTACTTTCACAGTAGTTGTCACGGTGTCTGTAGAGGTGTCAATTATAGAGACACTCCTATCGATATCGTTTGTCACATATGCCTTTGTTCCTGAAATTGCAACTCCAAAAGGATGAGCTCCTACATTCACCGTGGCTTTAACCCTGTTTGTAGCCGTATCAATTACGGAGACAGTATTGCCGCCGTAGTTTGTGACGTATACCTTTTTTCCATCCGGGGTGAAAGCAACTCCGTGAGGGCTGGTTCCTACGCCCACAGTCGCGGTGACAGTATTTGTAGCCGTATCAATTATAGAGACAGTGTTACTGCCAAGATTAGCCACATATACCGCTGTTCCATCAGGTGAGACTGAAACTCCCTCAGGACGGCTTTCTACGTTTACAGTGGCTATAACGGTGTTTGTCAATGTGTCAACTACAGAGACAGTGCTGCTGCCTCCGTTTGTAATATATGCGTATACCGCTTCAGGTGAGGTACTCTGTGCAGCGGCTCCCGATATGATAAGTGAAATTATAGTTAAAAACAGGAGAAAGGCTGTTGAAGCTAGAATTGCTGGGTTTGATTTTTCTCTCTTTTTCATTATCTTTTCATCCTCTGCCTTACAATATTTTCTAAAAATATATTATGAATAGTTAAATTTTCAAATAATTTTTAAATTTTTTCTTTTTGATCTGGAGCGTCTAAAATTCCTTAGATTTAGAAAAATTATTCAGGGAGAAGAGTCAAACTAAACCCAATTTACATAGAAATTCCAGGATTATCGTGAGAGAATACCAGAACTATATATTTAAGAAGATTCCTTTAAGTATAAATGGTTTGTAATACTACTAAACCTGGTGTCGCGTCAATAGTAAAATATCTTTTAAAATCGATTACAAATATTGATCGTCCATCATTTTTTGATTGATATTTCCCAAAATAAACGAAATTAGGCTTCCTGATCTCACTTTCCCCACCATTTTGATTATGCTGGAGATAATCTGCGGTGTGAGCATATAAATGCAAGCAAAAGCCATGTTTGAGATTAATATCATGAAAACATCAATAGGATATTAGTGGATGACCCAAATATTCAAAATCATTCAATTCTTGAAGGTTGACTCAACACTAGTTCTCATTTTAAATCTAACTGACTTAGACGATCC
>CAYSZA010000226.1:0-5171 GCA_964435275.1 uncultured Methanosarcinales archaeon
CGGGTGTGATCCAATCAAGAACCTAACCTGCGATCCATCAGGGGTCTTCCCGGATTCAACCCAAAATCCACTCGAATCTTCGACATCAACTAGGGATTTACCCAAGATCCGCATTCGAGCCAGTTCGGGACCCAAACAGGACTCAGCACATGATCCAACCGGAAATTGACCCCTGTATCTATCGAAGAATTAGCTCCGATCCAATCCTAAAGGTCGTAAGAAATCATGCAGCTTATCAAGAAACCCGAAATAGACCTTGTCTTGAAAGCTTATAAAGGGGCAACCAGACAAGAAGTTGAGCAAAAAGACAGATATACAGACAACTCTGAAATTCCCGGCTGTTTGAAGGAATTTGAAACAGCAAACTTTGAAACCCGAAACCCTAAAATGAGATTTTCCATCCCATACAGTACCAGTACCCTATCTGGTAATACCTGCAAGGTTGAAGAGCAGGGCTTAGTTTTCCTGCAAACTGCAAAGATAGGCCTCTTAGACTTTTACCTGCAGCTTACTGAGAACCGTTTACAAGCAGTCACTGGCCAGGCAACATTCGGTTGTTCATGCCCGTTGACCCCGGAAGTCGGGAACTGACCTCAATAAAACGGAGTTAACATGTCAGTTAACGACTCTGTCAACCGGATAGTGACAGGTTCCGGTTTAATACTTGCAGGAACCTTTCTCGGAATGCTTCTCGACATCGTCACTAAAAAAGTACTCACATCACATCTCTCGCCAGCCGATTTTGGCACATATGCCCTTGCACTTACCGTAATCTCAATAACAGGGGCAGTTGCAACTCTTGGACTCAACGAAGGAGTGCCAAGATATATTGCGTTTTTCAGGGGCAGGCATGAGGAACAGAAGATACATGAGGTAATAATTTCAGCCATACTCATGGGCTTGATAGCAGGTTTGCTTTCAATTCTTGTCTCACCTTCCCTATTCCATAGTCTGGCTGAAAGTAGCTTTGATGCACAGGGGAAAATTCTGTCCGTAGTGAAGATCCTGATATTTGCGGTTCCGTTTACCATACTCCTTAATCTGACAGTAGCGATCTACAGAGGATTTGACCGTACGAACGTTAATATGTATTTCTACAACATCATAAGGCCAGTATCCATGCTAGGGTTTGCTTCAGCTTCAGTATTCGTCGGGGCTTCTCTGAAAGGAGTTGTGTTTGCGGACCTTCTTTCAATGGTCTTTACTTTCGGAATAATGTCCGTGTACTTTATAAAAAGGCCACCAATCAAGCAGGAATGGAAAATTAAATTTAGTGAGCCGACCAGGCAGGAACGGAAAATTAAGTTCAGTGAGCCAACCAGACAGCTGATAAGGTATTCATTCCCGCTTTTGATAACTGCGACTCTGCTGAACCTGATGAGCTGGATAGATACAATAATGCTCGGCTACTTCAAGTCAACTGAAGTCGTTGGGATTTACAATGCAGTATACCCTCTTGTAGGGTTTCTGTCCCTGGTAATAGCCTCCATGGGCTTTGTGTATGTCCCAGTAACATCCAAGCTCTGGGGTCAAAACAATACCGTGCCAGTCGGTTCAATTTATGCGGTAATGACTAAATGGTGCTTCCTGCTTACATTCCCTCTCTTTGCACTGATATTCGTGTACCCTGAGCACTTTATCACGAGACTCTACGGAGCGCAGTATGTAAGCGGCGCCACAGCCCTGCGTATCCTTGCCCTGGGATTCATAGCAAACTCGTACTTCGGATTTAACTATCACACCCTGTTAGCCTCCGGAGACTCGGATTTCCTTATGAAATGTTCGATGGCAAGTGCAGGAATCAATATCGTCATTAACTTCATGCTTATACCTGAGTATGGCATGGTAGGTGCAGCTATAGGAACTGCAGTATCCTTTGCATCGATTGAAGTCTCCATGACTTTAAGGGCATGGAAGAAGCAGAATATGCATCCTTTCACTTCAATGTACAAGAAATTGACTTTCATTGTAATCTTAGTGGTCGGGTTCATGCTCGTAGCCAGGAATGCACATCTGCTTACCGGAGCAAGCTGGGAATATGCAGCTTTCATAGTCGGGTACTTCGTGCTTGTCCACCGGTCAAATGTACTGGACAGTACTGAGATGAAGATGATAGGCGAGATTAGTAAGGCAATCAGGCACAATATCAGCCTTCGCATCCCTGAGGTCCTCAAACCTCTTGCATCATAAATTCGATTCTGATGCAAGAAAAGCCGGCGTCCCTTATTTATGAAGATGCCGGAAATCCTTTTTTTTATGCAGCCTTAAAATCTATAAAGGCTCTGTATGTTCAGGCCAACTGTAGTTTTCTAGCATTGCCAGCCGATATTTAATTAACTCTCTATTACTTTTTTTCTAGATAGGTTAATCTATGCCATATGCTAACATACTTCACATTAGCACGGATCATAATTCGACCCGCTGGAGATAAAGAAATGTTAGGAATTGATGATTTCTGGATCTGGATTGCATATATTCTATGTCTTGTGAGCGCTTCTGGATGTATTGCGTATGGTATTTTAAAATGGAACATCGGAATTGAAGAGGAGGCTCAGCGGTAATGACTGTAAGCACTCCTGTTCTCGGAATAGTAGTTCTGATTTATTTAATGGTGACTTTCTACCTTGGATGGGCAGGGTACAAAAAAACGAGAGATGCAGACGACTATATGCTTGCGGGTAGGAAAATTAACTCTTATATACTTGCCCTTTCATATGGAGCAACTTTCATCAGCACCTCGGCAATAGTCGGATTCGGAGGTGCAGCCGGAGTACTTGGAATGGGGCTTTTATGGCTTACATTCATGAACGTCTTTGTGGGAATATTTATTGCATTTATTGTGTTCGGACCCAGAACCAGACGCATAGGCCTCAATCTTAAAGCCGTAACCTTTCCCGAGTTGCTTGGAAGACGCTTCGAATCAAGGTTCATTCAGGGATTTTCAGGAGCCCTGCTTGGAATTTTCATGCCTGTATATTCGGGAATAGTCCTGGTTGGTGCGGCAAGGTTCCTTGAGACCACTTTAGGAATAAACTATGATGCTGCGGTTTTAATGTTTACAGTTGTAGTTGCGGCGTATGTAATAACAGGGGGACTGATCGCAGTCATGTACACCGACGCACTCCAGGGAGTCCTGATGTTTCTTGGCATGGCAATTTTAATGATCCTCACCTACTCAAAGCTTGGCGGTATTACGGAAGCACACAGGGTACTCACTGATATGGCCCCGCTTGTCCCCGACGCTCTGCTGCAGCAGGGACATCTCGGATGGACTGCAATGCCGGCCTTTGGTTCAAATATCTGGTGGAACCTAATTTCAACCCTGGTTCTGGGTGTGGGAATAGGAGTGCTTGCCCAGCCACAGCTTGCTGTAAGGTTTATGACAGTTAAGAATGACCTGGCTCTTAAAAGGGCGGTCCTTGTAGGCGGTCCTTTCATTTTTATGATGACCGGGGTCTCATTTACCGTAGGAGCACTCTCAAACGTATATTTCTATAAAACAAAAAATTTGATCTCAATTGCAGTTGCAAAAGGAAATGTTGACCTTATCATTCCCGAATACATCAACAATTCCATGCCGGACTTTTTTATAGTCCTCTTCATGCTTACCCTGCTTTCGGCTGCCATGTCCACAATGAGCTCTCAGTTCCATACCATGGGCACATCAATAGGACATGACTTTTACAGAGAGTACCTGATGAAAGGGAAGTCAGGAAAGACCGTTGCTATAACAAAGCTGGGCATTGCCATAACAATACTTGCGAGTGTGGCACTTGCATACATCCTTCCGACAAGTATTATTGCAACCGCCACTGCAATTTTCTTCGGACTGTGTACCGCTGCTTTCCTTCCCATGTATACGGGAGCCCTTTTCTGGAAGCGTATGACAAAACAGGGGGCGATTGCAAGCCTTATTGTGGGAACGTTCAGCAGCCTTTTCTGGCTCATTTTCGTGCACGCAAAAGAAGCTACCCCTCTTGGGATTAGCCAGGCGATTTTCGGGAAAGCAACCCTTTTAACAGGCACCTGGACAATTGTCGATCCCATACTAATTGCAACCCCGCTTTCGATAATCGCAGCTGTAGTTGTGAGCCTTGCAACAAACCCGATTTCAAAAGAACATCTGGAAGCCTGCTACCAGAGGTGAGATTATTGGAACTTCGTGGAGCAGCAATCCATGAAGTTAATTTTTATTTTTAAAAAGTATCAACGATTGTTTTACTCAATTATCTTTGAAACTTCATTCGCACTTCAGTTAAGTGCAATATAAAGGATATTTTTTCTAGTTTATCCGGCTAAACTCTTATTTTCTTCTTTACCCCTCCCTTTGCGGAAACCGCAAACCTTGAAAGATTTTAATAAGACATGTTTAATAAAAGTGCGGTACGTTATAAACTAGGGGAAAGTATGAGCCGGGGGTACGTGAGAAATCTGGTTACCAGGACAATAAAGGAATGGATGGAAGACGATGCAATGACTTACAGCGCCGCGCTGGCGTATTATTTTGTACTGAGTCTTCCTGCCCTCCTGTTATTTTCGGTATCTATAGGCAGTATTTTTTTGATGTCAGAGAGCGTCCAGAAGAACATACTCAATTATCTGGAAGGAGTAGTTGACGAGAGCATAATCATTATGATAACGTTACTTTTCGAACACATTCCGGATTTTAATTCTCTCTCGATAAGCGCATTAATAGGATTTGCATTTCTTCTCTGGAGTGCAAGCAATATTTTCAGGCAATTGAAGAATTTCCTTGAGCGAGCCTGGGATATCAAGCCTGATGAGCCCAATACTATCAAGGATTTTGTAAAGGATGCCGTGGTATCTTTTGTCATTGTTATTTTCTTTGGAGGGCTGCTCTTACTGAGTATACTTGTTGAAGGCATTGTTTACACGGTTTCAAGGTTTTTTCAGAATTATTTGCCTTTTTCACCTTCCATTGCGGATTATGCAGGTTCTATAGCCAGTTTCCTGATGCTTTTGCTGTATTTTGTCCTTCTGTATAGAGTACTTCCGGATGCAAGTTTTGATTTGAAATCGGTATTTGTGGGGTCCCTGGTAACAGTAATCCTGATAACGATAGGCAAATATGCTATGGGGCTTTATTTCCTGTATGTCAACCCCGGAAGTCTCTATGGAGCAATAGGTTCGATTATATGGTTATTTCTTCT
>CAYSZA010000227.1:0-5141 GCA_964435275.1 uncultured Methanosarcinales archaeon
TCTGTCTCACCCGGCATTCCAGTCCGTCTCTCTGTTTCCATCCGGGCCATCCTTTCGGATTCTCTCCCTGCAGGCATTCTTGTCGAAATTCCAGTTTGTCCTGCCACTCCTGTCTGCCAATAGGGCTGGTATCCGTAGTAGCCGTACACAGTGGAAAGCCACTCACGTGAGGTTATAGGCCAGTTATCTTTGTCAAAGCCTTCTGCCTTTTCAAGAGTTTCCTTAGGAATATCAAGGACGAAGGCGTGGTCGTGAAGTTTCAATCTAAATGCTTGCCATGGAATAGCAAACAATTTATCGCCCATACCCAGGAATCCTCCGAAAGACATTACGGCATATGCTAGCCTTCCGTCGCGGAGGTCAATCATTAATTCTTCAATCTTTCCAAGGTCGTCTCCGGCTGCATTGACGACCTTATCCCCTTTTATTGTGCTTGATGACAAAAAGTCTGGATTATTTCGACCTGCCATACCTTCTGTCTGGACCCTCTTTCCTGTTTCTGTCCGCTCTCTCTCAGGCTGTGCCAGCTTTTCTCTTTCCATCCGGGCTGCTCGCTCGGATTCGGTTTCAGTCGGCATTGCTGCTGAAACTCCTGCTGCCGCTACTCCTGCCTGCCAGTAAGGCTGGTATCCATAGTAGGAGTAGGTTCTGGAGAGCTCCTCACGGGTTAAAGGCCAGTTGTCCTTGTCGAAGCCCTCTGACTTTTCGAGAGTCTCTTTAGGAATGTTAAGAGCGAAAGCATGCTCATGCACTCTCAGTGTAAAAGCCTGCCAGGGAACAGCAAAAAGTTTGTTCCCTATACCGAGAAATCCACCATGTGAGACTACAACATATCCTACTTTTCCATTCTGGAGGTCAATCATTAATTCTTCAATCTTTCCAATGTCCTCCCTTTTTGTACTGACGACCTTATCCCCTTTTAGCGTGCCTGCTGACAGGAAATCCGGACTTTCCCTATCTGCAGACGTTCTTCCGGTCCGGGCTATCCTCTGTGATTCAGTCTCTTCTACTGTTCCTGCTGCTACTCCTGTCTGCCAGTAAGGCTGATATCCGTAGTAGCTATATATCGTGGAGAGCCACTCACGGGAAGTTATAGGCCAGTTATCTTTATCAAAGCCTTCTGCCTTTTCAAGAGTTTCTTTAGGGATATCAAGGACGAAGGCGTGGTCGTGAAGTTTCAATCTAAATGCTTGCCATGGAATAGCAAACAATTTATCGCCCATACCCAGGAATCCTCCGAAAGACATTACGGCATATGCTAGCCTTCCGTCGCGGAGGTCAATCATTAATTCTTCAATCTTTCCAAGGTCGTCTCCGGCTGCGTTGACAACCTTATCCCCTTTTATTGTGCTTGCTGACAAAAAGTCTGGATTATTTCGATCTGCCATGTTTCCAACTCCCTAATTTTTAGAAAATTTATATTTTAAACGTTGCACTTCAGGCACAACTTCAAACTTCTCCCCCAATTCAGTTTGTTTAAGCACCCCTTCTACTAGCAGGATTAATACCTGCATTTGCCTGCCCGACAAGACTAAGATATTGCCTGACCGGCTTTATAATCTCGGCATCTGCCAGTAAGGCTCGTATTCATAGTAGCTATACACAGCGGAAAGCCACTCACGGGAGGTTACAGGCCATTTTTCTTTATCAAAGCCTTCTGCTTTTTCAAGAGTATACTTAGGAACATTAAGTAAGAAGGCATGTTCTTGCAGTTTCACTTGAAGGGCCTGCCAGGGAATAGCAAAGAGCTTGCCGCCCATAATCGGGAATTCACTAAAAGAAAGAACGGCATATGCTACTCTTCCGTCCTGGATGTCAATCATTAATTCTTCAATCTTCCCGATATTTTCTCCAGCAATACTGACGACCTTTTCCCCTTTTATCGTGTCTGCTGGTAGAAAATCCGGATATTTTCTACCTGATGTCCTTCCCAATCGGGCTATCCTTTCTGATTCGATCTCTTCGGGCAATCCGATTTGTCCCGTCGCCAAAATTTGCCAGTAAGGCTGATAGCCATAGTAGGTATAAGCACTGGTGAGTTCTTCACGAGTTAAAGGCCACCTGTCCTTATCAAAACCTTCTGCTTTTTCCAGGACATCTCTGGAGATATCAAGAATGAAAGTATGCTCACGCACTTCTGGTGTAAGAGCCTGCCAGGGAATAGCAAATAGCTTATCCTCTTTATTCAGGATTTCACCAAAAGACAATAAGGCATATGCTACTCTTCCATCTGCAAGGTCGATCATTAATTTTTCAATCTCCCCAACATTCTCTCCAGCTTTATTAAAGACTTTACTTCCTTTTAGTGTACCTGCTGACAAAAATTCCGGATTATCTCTCTCTGCCATAGTTTCCAGCTCCCCAAGCTCGGAAGATAAATTGTTTTAAAGCCTGCACTCCAGGCACAACTTTAAACTTCTATCCCTATTAAGCTAGTTTCAACCTCCCTATTTGCCAGTAGTTGAATTCGTGCCAAGGTTCAGATATTGCCCGGCCGATTCTCTATTCTCTCTGTCTGCCAGTAAGGCTGGTATCCGTAATATCTATACATAGTAGCAAGCCACTCGCGGTTAGTTACAGGCCAGTGATCCTTATCAAAGCCTTCTGCTTTTTCCAGAATATTCTTGGGAACATCAAGTAAGAAAACGTGATCGTGCGGTTTCAGTGTAAGAGCCTGCCAAGGGATAGCGAAGAATTTGCCGCCCAGACCCAGGAATCCGCCAAAAGACAGTACGGCATATGCTACTCTTCCGTCCTGGATGTCAATCATTAATTCTTCAATCTTCCCAAGGCCTTCTCCGGCTTTATTGACGACCTTATCCTTTTTTATCGTGCTTGCTGACAAAAAATCCGGGTTCTCCCTACCTGTCATAGTTCCCATTCGGGCCATCCTTTCGGATTCGGTTTCTCCAGGTACTCCTGCCGCTACTCCTGCCTGCCAGTAAGGCTGGTATCCATAGTAAGTATAGGTTCTGGAGAGTTCTTCACGAGCTAGAGGCCACCTATCCTTTTCAAAGCCTTCTGCCCTTTCCAGAGTTTCTTTAGGAATGTCAAGTACGAAGGCGTGCTCATGAACGAGGGTGTGCTCACGCGGCCTCAGTGTAAGAGCCTGCCAGGGAATAGCAAACAGTTTGTCGCCCATACCAAGAAATCCACCGAAAGAAAGTACGGCATATGCTAGCCTTCCACTTTGAAGGTCGATCATTAATTCTTCAATTTTCCCAAGATCTTCTCCTACCCTGTTGATGACCTTATCCCCTTTTAGCGTGCCTGCTGACAAAAAATCCGGATTATCCCTACCTTCCATATTCCAACTCCCAAAATTTCAGGAGACATCAGTTTCAAAGTCTGCGCCCCCAGACACAGCTTCAAAACCTCCCCTCTAATAAATATTATTTTTTTGATGTTACTTAAAACTACCGGAGTCATTAAAAGTAATATTTTATGTTATTAAGTGGTAATTTATGGATAAATATTAGAAAGAGAAGATAGAAAAAAGGATTTTTTTTGAAAAAGCATTATTTTATATTAAGGGATATCAGACCGGGAAACAGCCTCAAAAGACCTCAAAGACAATCTTTTGTGGTAAAATATATTCCCGATTATGTCAAATAAAAAAGTGAAATTTGAAAAGAAAATTTTTTATTAATTTAGAACCAAATTTTTGTAGCTCTTAAGATCTCTTTTAAAATATTTTAGTAATCGAAATGAGAAAGCCTATAGATACCGAAAGAGAAAAAAGTTAGCAATTAAGTTATAACCTTTTCCTTTTTATCTTTTTGAAAGATCTTTTAACCCAGAAAGCCGAAAATATATCTCAAAAGGATTTTTTCAAACAATTTGCTGTAATCTTACCTTTGAGGGTGATAAGATGCTTCATACGTATATAGATACTGAATATGCTCCGGAAAAATGCTCCCTTTGTAATGGAACCGGACATACTAATGGTGGAACTTGTGTAGCTTGTGGGGGACAGGGTGATGTACTCGTTGCTCAGCCTGCAATAGCATGCCCTCTCTGTAACGGATCAGGGAGCCTTGAAATCAGAACCTGTAGGGCGTGTGGAGGAAGCGGCTGGGCTCTTCTTTGAAGAAGGTATTTTCAGAAATTACAGTAAATAAAAGAACGATTTACAGCGAATAGCTTAATTCTTGGAAGATTCTCTTTTTTGCCTTGCCCGGAATTCCGCCTTCTTTTCTTCAGGCAGGCAGTCAAAGCAGGTCTCATAGTTTACGGACTTGTATTTACTCTTGCATGAAGGGCAGAGATTCATACCCTTGAGACTTGCAAAATGACAGCTTTTGCAGAGCACGGTTGCCTTTGTCAGAGACTCACAATCTTCCTCTGCTTTTTTAATTTCATCTTCAATCAACTCTTTAATCCCGGTATCTTCAAGCCACTTATGGTAAAGTTTTTTAAAATTACCTTCACCGGAGTCCTCAAGAAGAACCTCAATAAACTGTTCCTCAAGGTCAGTATGGTCAGGTTCGATTTTATGTACTGTTGAAGCTTTATGCCAGGTCGGGTGGCTTTTGTGACGGTGTTTGCCTGTTGGGATGCAATCGAACTTCTGATAATTCTGCCTGTAGACTTCCCTGAACCTGGTATATGCAGCACTGTAAATCTCGGAGCTGACCTGCGCCGGAGAAAAAGCCCTGGGAATATGAATACACAGGGAATCGGGGGCCCCGCACCAGGCACAGACCTTGCCTTTAAGAAATTCGGCTCTCTTTTCTTTCCATTCCTTTGTGTTGCGTTTCATAGAGCTACCTCAAGCAAACTTTGAAAATGGATACTATAAGACAGGTATTAAAAGGAAGTTTACAGGATTATCCAGATGCTTACTGGCGAGCTGAAATTATATAATTATGCCTAAGAGAGGGAATAAGAAATCCGGGAGTATATCAAGAAAAGCCACAAAATAACTTGGGAAACTTATGAAGTGAGTCCGGGAGACCCGTAAAAGAAGTAAAAAAGAATTAGGACTTACGCGGTTGAACTAAAAAACAGTAGTAGTAGACTCCTACCTGTATAAATCGCAATTAACTTGATGAGGTCGTCTATGATTGATTTTGTACTTCAAGTGCGTAAGTACTAAGAATAATAAAACAGATTAAAAAAGTTTATAAAACGAGTTAAAA
>CAYSZA010000228.1:0-5096 GCA_964435275.1 uncultured Methanosarcinales archaeon
TTGATTATCGGGAACGCTAATTAAAAGAAGCACGTTCTGAGTAATGTATAATCTCAGTGTAATCCAAAAAACAAAAGTAGGGAAATCACTGAAGTAATCAGATGTTTAATCCTATGTAAAGTTAATTTGTGTATGAAATAGAAAAAAAGAAGGAAAAAAAGAACTAAAAAAATAAAAATGGAGGTTATAATCAGATATGAGCCAGTTTTTAAAGACCTGGAAGACAGGCAACAAAATAAATCAAAGCAATAAAAATCAATTAAACTTGCTTTAACAACTAGATATAGTGTCCCGTGGTATATAAATATACCTGTTTTTCCGCTTAAGAAAGAATTTCTGGAAGAAAGCGGTTAGAAAAATAATGTTTTAGAAAAGAATGAATGGAATATGAAAAGAAAAATCCACTTAATTACCTGACAACTCTAAATCGATTATTAAAAAAGACAGGCTGATTGTTAAAAGCTTCGAGATTCGATCAATCACTAAAAAAGGCTGTCAGATAGGCAACTGCAAAATAACGCCCGAATTTTCCTAGAAAGACAAGAATAGAAAAGTATCGGAAGGGAAGCTGCATAAGCCCTGCAACCATGGTAATTACGTCTCCTATACCCGGTACCCAGGTGAAAAGCAGAGTATAAAGGCCATATTTTTTAAAGAGCTTTTCACTTTTCTCAAGCTTCTCTGGAGAAGGAGAAAGGTACTTATCAAGTACCGGACGTCCTTTAAGCCCGAGATAGTATGTAGTGCATGACCCGAGATAATTGCCTGAAGTCGCCACCATAACGACAGCAAAAGGATTGAAGCCCTGATAAATTAGAGCTATTACCAGCGCTTCCGACCCTAAAGGTAAAACCGTGGCAGCCAGGAAGCTCAGGACAAATAGGTTCAGGTAGCCGTAATCGGCAAGAAAGGAACTCAAAGCTTCAAGCATTGTACTTAACAATCATAGTTCGGTATTTCAAGCTGTCGTCCAGACGCCGATTTCGCGAAAATTCGGATATTGATTGCAAGGGATCTGGTCAAATAGGCCGTTCAATCAGGATGACGACATAAAAAAAGAAGGAAAAAAAGGTGAGAGCCGAGAATCCCGAATTGGGTTTCCGGCTCCTTCCGCAGCACAGATATTAAAGCTGTGTTAAAACCGTATTCATCTTTTAGTTTTAACTCATACACTTTAATGTGGGGCCAGAGTGTTAATCAGTTTCTTTTTCTCCGGAGGATGACAAATGCTGTGCCAAGTATTCCAAGCGTGGCTATCCAGCTGAAGAAAGGAGCTTTTTCTGTCACCCCATAGCTTTCGCTCAGGCCTCCTACCTCAACGGTATATGTTCCTGGCTTGTCCTCAGTGTGTGAGAATTTGACTTCCGTGCTCTCACCCGGACCAAGGGTTATATTTTCGGAATCGACCGATTCGTTATTAACCAGCAGTTCCACTCTGGATTCTCCTGCGACATTTCCGGTATTCGTAGCATTTACCTTTATGTCTACTGGAGATCCTGCCTCAACTGAATCCGGTTCAATTCTAAGGTTCGAGAAAGCAAACTGTGCCACGTTTTCGAGTACCTCGATCACGGTTTTTCCTTCTTCGTAACCAGTTTTTGTAGCATTTATGGTATACGTGCCAGGAGCAGTGACCCAGTGAGATACAACACCGTTTGCGTTTGTCTGCTCAGCAATTTTCTGTCCGCCGAAAAAGACATCTGCTCCGGCAACAGGCTTGTTTTCCACGGAGTCCATGACCTGTATGTTGATCTGGTCTCCTTCCCGGACAGTTGCAGGTGAGACTGAAAGCACTAGTTTCAGTACCCCTTCTCTGACAACGTCCACATCCTTACTTCCGGAAACATAACCTGCCCGGCTTGCAGTTACAGTAAAGCTGCCTTCCCTGCCAGGTGTGAAGGTAAGATTTCCATCATCTCCGGTAGTGCCTATGCTGTCGTTTCCAAGGAAGACTTCAACGTTCCCGACTGAAACGTTTCTGGCTGTTACCTTGATTTCAGCCTGCTTCCCGACTACAAGGACATTGGGTGTTTCAATATTCAGTTGATCTCCTTTTCCGGTCTCGATTTCAACAAAGGGATAAAAGCGCAGGACTGAAGCATCGGCAACCCTGAATTTGACATTACCCATCAGGTCAACAACGTCACCTCTTGAAAGGGAGATTGAGTCCTCGTTTCTCATTGTGATGCCTGAGTCGGAAATCGAGCTTATCTCCATTTCCCCGAAAGAATCCCCCTCAGAAACTTTCAGGTAATCGTCCGAGATCTGGAAGATTCCCTCCACAAACACGGCATCGGTTTCGCGGGAGCGGAAGACCGTACTTACATGTACTGCAATGACAGGGACATCTTCAGCCCTTCCGACATTGGCTTCGTAGATATAATCCCCGTTCGAGGGAATTATTCCCGAATCCAGCAGCTTTCCGTCTTTATAGAGGTTAAAAAGAATTCTTTCCCCATTAACATCGACTTCGGCTGCCTCAAGGGAATAGCCGTTCTCCAGGGCTAGAGAAGAACCGGTGAACAGGGATTTTTTATCATCGTCATCAATAAGAACTTTTGAGAGGGCATTTTCCGAAAGCACACTTACATCTTTTGAATTGCCAAAAGTGTTCTCAGGATATCCTGCAAAATATTTCTCTGCCATGAAGCCGACGACCTCATAACTTCCCCAGTTCTTATGCTCAAATTCGACGCGTGCAGGTTTTGTGGAATAGACGAGTGCTTTATCATCAATTGTGTTGCCGTCGAGCTTTTCAATGACAAGGCTTTCAGTGGAGACGTTTTCGTCAATATTATAATAGAAACCTTCGAAATTAAAAGGAGTCCAGACCATAGTATCAAACCTATCATCATGTACGGTCCCCCTTAGTTCGTAGGTTCCGGGTTCGGAAGTTTCGACTATAGGAGCAAAGCGAAGTTCGGGGGCATCAGCCACAACAAAACTCAGTTTACCCATAACATCGATAGTGTCGCCCCTGCCAAGCGAGATCGGATCGCTGTTTCTCATTCTTATGCCTGAGTTTGAGGTGGAACTTACCTCCATCTTCCCGAACTCGTCTCCGTTCCTGATCTGCACGTACTGGTCCGAAATCTGGAAAATTCCATCCACGAAAACCGCGTTGGTTTCTCTACCGCTGAAAATCTGGTTGAAGTGAATTGCAATTAAAGGTACATCTTCGGTATCCCCGAGGTCGGCAGTATATACAAAGTCGCTATTGGAGGACAGGAAAGCATCGTCAATTATATTGCCGTCCTTTTCAAGCTGTACCCAGACAACGTTTCCATTAATATCAACCTCAACTATGTTCAGGGAATAGCCCTCTTCAAGAATGAGAGAAGAACCCGTATACAGGGATTTCCTGTCGTCAGTATCTGTCAGGACCTTTGAAAGCTGCCCGTCAGAGATAACGCTAATCTCATTATTTGCAAAGCTTGAGTTTTTGGTGTATCCTGCAAAGTAGCGCTCGGCCATAAACCCTATGACCTCATAAGAACCCCAATTACCATACTCGAAATTGGTTTGTATGGGTACGGTCTCGTACTGCAGGTCTCTCTCTTCAATTGTGCGGCTACCCTTAGTGAGCTGGACGGTCAGGTTCTCGGAACCTTCTCCGGTATCCAGATCATAATAAAAGCCCGAGTAAGTCTGAGGCGTCCATGTGTAGGTAAGGTTCTGGTTTGCATTTTCATCCCAGATGCGATTGCCTGTCGAATCTGAAACCTGGGCTGCCACATTCGTACACAGCAACCCGAGTACAAAAAATAAGCATAAAATCTTTATGTAGTTTTTAGTCCCCAAATTAAGCCTCCTTTTATACTTTATGAAGCCGAAACGTAATTTTCAGGCTTCCGAAAAGGAAAAAATAGGAAAAAATGGTTTCCTGAACATCCGGAATGTGTCCTGAGCAGGATACCCCTGTCTACCTGAGTTGTATCAAAGGAATTCAACTATATTCATTTTATAATATCTCAGACATGAAATAAAAAATTTTTGGGCTTAGGTAAAAAATTTTTGAGTAATTGAGGAATAAAAAAATCAAACTCGACAAAATAAAGAGTTACAAACCGTAAAAAACAGTAAAACCGCTTTCAATCGCTTTTTTATGCCATAGAAAACGTATAAACGCTTTTTAACATTATAACAAATACACAAATAGTGTTTCAGTACTATAGTAAACAAAAAGGCAGCATTTGTCAGGAAGGCAAGCCTGCACAGTCAGGAAAATATCTTTATTACAGCCGGGTTTTTACAGCCAGGTTTTATTCAGTTTTTAAATAAAGGCCTGAGAGAAGGGTTTGAGACGAACTGAAAACTTCTTTTATTCTCAATAGTCAATTTGATGTCCACAAATTATAAGTTTGAAGAGGCGATTTCTGACACTTATAAGCAGAAACTGGCATAACTGATAAGCAGAAACTGGCATAACTGAGATTTATTCTGCAGAGGAAAACAGAGTAAAAATATGGAGCCGCCCTTGCATGGAAACGTATACAGGCATTCCCGAAGAACTAAAGCTTGCAGTGCTTGAGAGAATAAAACCCACTGAACCTGAAAGAGAAAAACTCCTGACAATCCAGGAAGAACTCGCCTCAAAAGTAAAAGCAGCAGCAGAAAAGCTCTGCATTCCGGACGTGCTTGTGAGAATGGTGGGCTCCGCTGCCAGAGGCACCTGGCTTTCAGGCACTCACGATATTGATATTTTTATAAGCTTTCCTGAAGAAACGCCCAGAGAGAAACTGGAAACACTTGGCATGGCAATTGCAAGGGAAGTGGCAAAGCACGCCGAACATGCCGAGGACCGCCATGCCGAACACCCTTACCTGAATATCATATACAAAGGCTTTGACGTGGACCTCGTCCCCTGTTTCAGGGTTGCCTCGGCTTCCCGGATCAAATCCGCAGTTGACAGGACACCGTTTCATAATGATTTTGTCAAGTCCTGCATAAAAGGGCGCGAAGACGAGGTCCTGCTTCTGAAACAGTTTATGCGCGGAGGCGGAGTCTACGGCTCGGAACTGAAAACCCAGGGCTTTTCAGGCTACCTGACCGAACTCCTGATAATTCACTACGGCTCCTTCGAAAACACACTCCGC
>CAYSZA010000229.1:0-5087 GCA_964435275.1 uncultured Methanosarcinales archaeon
GTCTAATAGCACGTCTTCAATAGGCATTAAGAATCTTCCTTTTTGTCAAAAAATGAAAAAGTATGTAGATACTGGAAAAATAATAGTTTGAAAAAGATGTTAGTTTAGTGTTAAAATAAAAAACCAACAATTTAAATTATTTAGTTAATGAAATCCTTATGGATTTTACTTCTTCAGGATCCAGCCTCCTGAACGCCTCCTTAGTAATTACCACAACATCGATATTCTCTCCAGACGCCGAATCCCTTTTGGTTGCATTGTGGATCGCCCGGATAGCAAGATCAAGGCCTTCCTTTACAGTCATGTCTTCCCTGTACTGGTCCTCAAGCACTCCATAAGCCATGGGGGAACCGGAGCCTGTAGCCGAGATCCTCGTTTCTTCGATGCTTCCTCCAAGAGCATCCAGTGAGTAGATACCAGGCCCATTTTTGTCAACACCTCCTATAAGGAGCTGGACCATCATGGGATAGTAACGGTTAGCATTTAAAAAGTTTGACATTAAAGTTGCAATACCTTTTATTGTCATGGATTCGTTCCTGCGCATCTTGTAAAGCTGTGATTCTACATTTACGAGCCGCACAAGCTGCTGGGCATCCCCTACCGAACCGGCAGTGGTCATTGCTACAAGGTCGTCGATCTGATAAACCTTCTTTGCAGTTTTACTTGCGATGAAATTCCCCATTGTGGCTCTCTGTTCGCTTGCGAGCACGATACCATCGGTACAAACTACTCCTACGGTAGTTGTGCCCTTTAAATATTTGTCATTATCCATAAACATACCCTCATAATAAGTTAAAAATGAGAAAATGTCGCTAAAAAAAATGTTTTAGTGAGGTGAGTATTTTTAACTTAAATAGCAGGATTTAGCACTTCATTATCTCATTATTAATATCGCTATATATAAGTTTTCCTCCTCTTTTTTATTGAACGCGTCTGAATTTAAATTCGGAGGAAGATTTGGCAAAATAACTTTTCCCCTTTTCCTTTACAGGGTATTTAGAGCTTCTGGTATCTGAAGAATCTGAAATTTAACGGACAAGTCCCTCTACCTCTTCAGCAAGTCTATTTACCCTTTGAATAACATTTTCCGGTACTTCTTGCTTATGCATGATCGCGATTCTTTCAGCTACGGTTATTCTGTTCGTTCCCTTAACAAGGTTATCGGCATGGGCAACGATTTTCTCCTCAAGACTTCGCGGAAAATAATCGTCCTCAGGAAGCCCTAACTTCCTGGCCTCTTCTTTTGAAATTCCGGCTCCTATATGTCTTTTTATTATTTCGGAAACCTCTGGCTCTATTCCTCTGGTTCTGGCTAGCCTGTAGCCTTCTACCGCATGAGCGATTTTATGAGTTCTGCATCGCCCGAAATCGTGCAGAAGAGCCCCGACTTCTACCAGCTCCAGGTTTACTTCATGTCCTGCTGCTTTAGCTTTGTTTGCAATTTCAATTGCGAGCGATGCTACCTCCTTGCAATGCTCAATTACATTCGGAGCGCATCCTGTTTCCTCAAGCAATTTTATTGCTTCGGTCCGTGTGGTCAAGACAGATCACTTATACCGAACTGAGAGCGTCTACGCGTTTTTTCAGGACATCTATAAAATGAGAATTGTCATAGAAGACCAGATCCTCTCCACACATAGGGCAGAGAAACTCGGTTTCAGTAGCTTCGTCAAAAAGGAGGCGAACACAGCCCTGGGGACACGTATAAAAAACATTGTTTTCTTCGAAATCGAGACGAGTTTTCAAATTTCGGAGCAATTTCTTCTTTTCCCTCATAAGCTGGTGCTCTATATCCGAGAAGTCCAGGTGCCAGAGATATGTTAACCATCCACTGTTTGAATCTCTCTCTCTGCGGCAGATTGCAAACTTATTTTCGTACAATATGAAAAGCGTTCTCCTCACGGTATTAAGCAGAACCCCGGTCTTTGCCGCAATTTCCTCATCCGTAACCTCACCTTCGGGCATTTCCTCTATCATTTGCAGCCCTTCTTCCCCTACAAGGCTCATGAGGTATCCTCTAATTACCCTGTCATTTATATCGACCAATCTGTTCACCTCGCAATCCAGTATGAATTGGACGTACCAGTATTAAAATTTACATTCCCCTTTTTCTTCTGGAGACTCTGGTTAATAAGAAAAATTAATTTTTTGCCCTGTTTTCTCAACATTTTCTCCAAACCTCAGGTATTTTCTCATCTCGTTTCGTTTTCGATAAAAGCCTTTATCCTGCTTGCCCCTCTTTTAAGCGACAGGAGTGCCTCTTCCCTGGTAGAGGTGCATGCGAACAGGGATGTAAGAGGCTCATCAGGCTCTGCAATGGTTCCCTGGGATGGAATGTCAGCGCCTTTTTCCCTCAGAATGACGTCCATGAGTTTTCTGTCTATAAAAAGTTCTCGATCCGAGTAGATTATTCCTCTGGCGGCAAAACATTTAGCTTTCGGCTTTTCAGGAAGTTCGCCTCTAAAGCAACCGGCATGGGCCTTGAAAAGATTGATGTCCATAGCTTTCTCGACAGTATCAAGACTTCCCTGGAACCTGGGGTTTATCTCAAGTACCACAGGTCCTTTTTCCGAAACCAGGAAATCCACCCCGTTTGAGCCCAGGAGCTTGAATTCAAGCACCAGCTCTTCAGCAAGGGCTTCCATTTCCCAGGCTTGATCGGTACTGAAAGGAGTTATATTTCCACAATAAGCAAAGGGCAATCGGGAAAGCCAGGGAATTCCTATCAGTTGTTCGTTCACAGCCACTGACAGAGCTTCGTTCTTTGTAGAAAGCAGGGATACGCTTGAGGGTGTTCCCTCCAGGAATTCCTGAATCAGGACTGTCTGTTCCGTAAGCTCAGGGCTCAGCCCATGTAATTCTTCGAGGCTGGCTAAGAGCTCCTGCCTGTTCCTGGCAACCCGGTTGAAAATTCCTCCTCCTCCCGAGGCTGGCTTAATCATAACAGGATATTCTATTGCATCCAGTTCCTCCGGAGAATAGCAGCGCGGGTGAAGAATCCCAAGCGCTTCAAGCCTTTTTGAGAGGTACAGTTTGTCTGAGGCCTTCTGCATGGCATCCGGACTGCTGGCAAGTACAGGGCAGGAAAAATCCTTATGATCAAGCGTTTCCAATCCAGAACCCGGGACAAGGGCATCAAACTCGAGTCCGAATTCAGCCATCTGAGCCTTTATCCGGGAAGCATCGAGCTGATGCAATTCCTGTATTGTTCTGCATTCCAGAAGCGCAGATGAGTATGCACATTCCTGCAGGTCAAGATCCTGAAAAGCATCTATAGAGCAGACCGTATAGCCAGCTCGACTTGCGGAGCAAACAATATTCCGGGTGTTAAATCCGATTACAAGGATGTTTTGCATATTCCCTCTTTCTGGATCTTCATTTTGTCTGTGGAATCTCGGAATGTGACAGTGCAAAGATTCCATATGGGGTTTTCAGGACAGGGATTTCGCTTCCTGCCTCTGCATTGAACGACATGGGCTTTTTTATTGCAACGGTTTCATAAGTTTCAGGGTCGAGTACAAGAATAGCGTTGTCTTCGATTGAAACCAGTACTGTCAAAACAGAATCCCCTATATTGCCTATTTTCTCTGCTCCTTTTAATTCCTCAGGGGTCGAGATAAATCTGGAGCCGTCTTCAAGGGAAATTCCGTTAACTTTTTTTCCTGAGCTCTTGATCTGGATAATTTTTCCTCTGAACCTGATGACATCCCCTGGCCTGAATTCGGGCAGACGCACAGAGAAAGTAATCCTGTAAAGGTTCTTTCCGTCTTTCGTTCCCACAAGCGTAGGTGATTCAGAAAAGCTGCCCCCAAGCTCGGAGGTGATTAACCGGCAAACCTGCCTGCTGGCGTTCATGGAACCCATGTAAAGGTCTATTCCCTCCTTTTGCTCCAGAATCTCACTTATAAATGCAAGCCTGTCACCTTTCTTTCTCATGCTCTCCATGGCCTCCCTGGCAATAGTCATAGAGCGCCTTTTCTCTTCTTCGCTGGGAAACCTGCCTGCGGCCCTGATCTGGATAATCGCTTCAAAATACCCTCCTGATTCCCGGCTGCACATATCGCAGGCTGTCCGCTGAATCCTTACTTCGGTCTCAGCTTCGGCGTGAACAGGCTCTTCCCTTACCACGGCATCGACCTCGACCCTCACAATGTAAATATAGGGCGTAATCTCCCTGGGTTCAAGATAGATCTCAACGTCTCCAGCTTCGCTGTGAATGAAAAGGGCATTCTCCACGGCCTTCAGCACCACATCTTCAACTTTACCGATATCTTCCCACCGGCTTCTATGGAAGTATGCTCCGCAAGCTGAACATATTCTTACGTGGAGTACATGGGGCAATTCAATCAGTTTGAAGGTCTCAAAAAAACAGTCCCTGCAAACCGAGCCAAAAAGCCTGTAACATTCTCTGCCACATCTGGGGCATGTGATGAAATTCATCGTTAATCCTTACTTGTAGTCTTCTTGAAATAGTAATAATCTTCTTGAAATAGTAATAATCTTCTTGAAATTATTATAGTCTTCTGAATGTTAATCCTTGAAATTCTCAGGAAAGGAAACTCCTGAGATGTAACCTGAGCAATTCACCTTTTAACCCTGCTCATGCTATTTAAAAATAGCTGGATTTGCAAATTTACCTGTAAATATCCCGGCTCCCCATTTTCTGGAATACAAAACAGCAGAAAACACATTTCAGTTACTAAGTTAGTTACAAGTTAATTTAAAAAATATATAGTTTAGTCATGTATTAAATAGGTATCTGTCTTATATAAATATTTCCTGAATTGCCTGAGTTCCGCTTCGAGATCGCTGAATATCGGAGATTTTCTGGGAGTTGCGATGTAATCGCAGCAGCACGGAACCCTTTTCACAAGCCTTTTAAAAAAAGGCTTGAGCGCAAACTTTTTCAAAAAAAGTTTGATCAAAAACGACATTATCGGCGTGATCAAATGGCGCAACGCAAACTTTTTCAAAAAAAGTTTGATCACAAGCCTTTTGAAAAAAGGCTTGAGCGAAAACGACGAAAACGACGTGGTCGGCGTGATAAACCGGCGCAACGGTTTCGGCGCAACGGTTTCGGCGCAACG
>CAYSZA010000230.1:0-5065 GCA_964435275.1 uncultured Methanosarcinales archaeon
CATGGGGCTTATGGACACAAAACTCGGGGTTATTGACCCCGGGCTTCGCTGCAAAACCTGTTCAGGTCGGGCGGGCGAATGTCCCGGACACTTTGGGCACATCGAACTTGTTGCCCCGGTAGTCCACGTTGGTTTTAACAAAGTAATCCGAAAACTCCTCAGGGCAACCTGCAGGAAATGCAGCAGGCTCCTGCTTGAACCTGCACAGAAACAGCATTTTCTGGACCAGCTTACAGGTATTGAGGAGATTGGGCATATGCCCGACGACCTGATTAACGAGGCCTATAAGGAAGCCAGCAAGGTAAAGGTCTGTCCTTACTGCAATGAGGAACAGCTTGAAATTAAATTCGAAAAACCCAGTGAGTATCTCGAAAATGGGGAAAAGTTGACCCCTACCGAGATAAGGGACCGCTTCGAAAATGTTCCTGATGACGATATCAGGGTTATCGGGATGGACCCGAAGAATGCCAGGCCTGAGTGGATGATCCTTACTGTCCTGCCCGTACCTCCTGTTACGGTTCGCCCTTCGATTACCCTTGAGTCCGGGCAGCGCAGTGAAGACGACCTGACCCATAAGCTGGTAGATATTATAAGGATTAACCAGCGCTTCCAAGAAAACAGGGAAGCCGGTGCCCCTCAGCTTATTATCGAGGACCTCTGGGAACTCCTTCAGTATCACGTTACAACGTTCTTTGACAATTCCGTTTCAGGGATACCTCCTGCAAGACACAGGTCAGGCAGGCCCTTAAAGACCCTTTCCCAGCGTTTGAAGGGTAAAGAAGGGCGTTTCAGAGGAAGCCTGTCAGGTAAACGTGTTAACTTCTCTGCCCGTACGGTAATCTCCCCTGATCCCAACCTGAGCATTAATGAGGTAGGGGTTCCTATGCCCATTGCACGGACCCTGACAATGCCCTCTGTGGTAACCCCGAGGAACATAGAGCAGCTTAAAATTTACGTGCGCAATGGCGAAGATATACACCCGGGAGCAAACTATGTACTGCGTTCTGACGGCAGGCGTATAAAAGTTACCAATATGAACAAAGATGACCTTGCCGAAAAGCTGGAGTTTGGATGGGTGGTGGAGCGCCAGTTAAAGGATGGAGATACCGTACTCTTTAACAGGCAGCCCTCTCTGCACAAGATGAGTATTATGGCTCACTCCGTAAAAGTGCTCCCGAATAAGACCTTCAGGCTGAACCCTGCCGTATGTCCTCCGTATAACGCTGACTTTGACGGCGACGAAATGAACATGCACGCCCTTCAGACCGAAGAATCGAGGGCTGAGGCAAAGATCCTGATGCAGGTTCAGGAAAACATTCTTTCCCCGCGTTTCGGAGGTCCCATTATAGGAGGGATCCACGACCACATCTCAGGGCTTTTCCTGCTGACGCGCTTTGAAAACCGCATTTACAGCCACGACGCTTACGACATGCTCCGAAAGAGCAGTGCCCGCCATCTGCCTGAGCCTGCAGGACATGATGCCAATGGAAAGCCCTACTGGACAGGAAAACAGATTTTCAGCCAGATCCTGCCCGAAGACCTGAATGCACAGTTTGCAGCCCAGGTTTGCTCGCACTGTGACACCTGTAAGAAAGAAGAGTGTCCGAATGATGCCTATGTAGTAATCCGAGATGGAAAACTCATTGCGGGCACGATAGACGAGGCAGCCATAGGAGCATTCAAAGGAAAGATCCAGGACCGCATTATCAAGGAAATAGGCCCTGAAGCAGGGGCTCGCTTTGTGGACAACATGACAATGCTTGCAATTCGGGCTATAATGCGGACAGGCCTGAGTTTCGGGATAGCTGACGAAGACATTCCGAAAGAAGCCAGGATCCAGATCAATGAAGTTCTGGGCAAAGCTGAAGATGCCGTGCAGAATCTCATCAAATCTTACCAGAACAAGGAACTTGAACCCCTGCCTGGAAGAACTCTTGATGAGACAATTGAAATGAGCATCATGCAGAAGCTCGGAAAGGCCAGGGACGAGACGGGCAGCATAGCGGACAGCCATATGGGGCTTGAAAACCCGGCAGTTATCATGGCCCGTTCAGGGGCCAGAGGTTCCATCCTGAACCTTACTCAGATGGCAGCCTGTGTTGGCCAGCAGGCCGTGCGTGGAGAACGTATCCGCAGAGGATATGCAGGCAGGACATTACCCCATTTCCAGAAGGGAGATCTTGGTTCGGACGCCCACGGATTCGTAAAGGCAAGCTACAAGAGCGGGCTTAACCCGACTGAATATTTCTTCCACGCAATCGGTGGTAGGGAAGGTCTTGTGGACACTGCGGTCAGGACATCGCAGTCAGGGTACCTGCAGAGGAGGCTTGTCAATGCTCTCCAGGACCTGGAAGTCCAGTATGACCTTACAGTCAGGGATACCAGGGGCGTGCTCGTGCAGTTCAAGTTTGGGGAAGATGGGATTAACCCCACAAAAAGCGATTTCAGCAAGCCCGATACGATCCACAGGATTGTCCGTTCCGTAGTAAACAGGGAGGTGGCCTGATGAGTATTAGTGAAGCTACAGTCGATAGCATGATAAAAGATCTACCTATTCCTTCGAATATTCTTAAAACTCTCAGGGAAGATGTCATCAAAGCCGGAGTAAGCAAAAAGGAAATGGAAGAGATTATAGAAAAGGTAATGGAAGAATACCAGACCTCTTGCATTGAACCCTGTGATGCTGCCGGTGTGATTGCAGCCCAGTCCATAGGAGAACCGGGTACCCAGATGACGATGCGTACCTTCCACTACGCTGGTGTGGCCGAGATTAACGTTACTCTCGGTCTGCCCCGTCTTATCGAAATAGTCGATGCCAGGAAAATTCCAAGTACTCCGATGATGACAATTGCCCTTTCCAAAGAGCATCCAGAAGATTACGCTTACGACAGGGAAAAGACAAGAGCTCTTGCCTGGGAAATTGAGGCGACTAAAATAGACCATATTGCTGACGTGACCACTGACCTTTCCCAGATGAAACTGATAATTGACCTGCACGAAAAAGCAATGGAAAGCAGGAATATTACCATAGATCAGGTAAAGGAAAAGTTCAACGAAGAATTGAACGTGCTGGTTACCATTTCCCCGGATATAGATAACCAGATTATCATTGCCCCTGGAGAACCTTCTTACAGGGAGCTTCTTCAGCTTGCAAAAAGTATCCATAACGTGACCCTGAAAGGAATAGAAGGGATCAAGCGTGTAGTGGTCCGGAAGGAAGGGGAGGAGTATACTCTCTATACCGAAGGTTCGGCCCTGCGTGAAGTACTCCAGTTCGAAGGCGTGGATAAGACCAGAACAAGCACAAATAATATCAATGAAATCTATGAAGTGCTCGGGATAGAAGCTGCAAGAAATGCGGTTATCAAGGAAGCGACAGATACCCTGCGCGAACAGGGTCTTACTGTGGATATCCGGCATATTATGCTTGTAGCCGATCTTATGACCTGCGACGGAGAAGTAAAACAGATCGGAAGGCACGGAATTTCAGGTGAAAAGGCAAGTGTATTTGCCCGTGCGGCTTTTGAAGTTACGGTAAATCACCTGCTGGATGCGGGGATGCGTGGGGATGTGGACAAGCTGGAGGGCGTTACCGAAAATATCATTGTCGGCCAGCCTATCCGGATGGGTACAGGCGATGTGCACCTTGTAAGCAGAAGAAGAGAGGAAATTGAATCCAGGGAAGAGTGAAGGTTTCAGGGCAAAACCCCTGAGACTCAACCTATAATTATTTAAATGTGTAGCCTGATAGAAGACCAGTCCAGATCAGGTATATCTTACCTTTACGAAAATTCGAGAATCCTGCTGCAGAAACTTGAGTCTGCGAGGCTCATAACCAGAAAATAAATATAAGGCATCAGGTATTTAGAGTACCATATATTCACCGAGCTTGGAAAATCTTTATTAAGAAAGAGATAGAGTAGACGAGCTCATTTGAGACAGAGTTGATGAAAATGAAGATCAATGTTGATAAATCTCTTATCAAGGCTGTGAAAACAGGAAAAGTAATTATTGGAGCCAACCGGACCGTGGATGCAGCTGCAGACGGCTCTGCAAAAATGGTGGTCCTGGCATCAAACTGCCCCGAAGAAATTAAAAAGAAAGTTCAGGCAACAAATGTCCCTGTCCTGAAATTCGATGGCACAAGTGTAGAACTCGGGCCAGTATGTGGTAAGCCCTTTACGATTGCAGCCATGGCAATCCTCGATGTAGGAGAATCCGATATCCTGGCAGCTATAGTTTAATAGAAGGAGTTGGCAACGTCTTGGGTGAAATAAGACTTACTGCAGAAAGCATCCAGTACATTGCGTTATTTGAAAATATGACACGAGCCAAGATTCTCGACTGTATCCCGGAAGATGAAAGGCTCGTATATGTCGTAAAGCAGGGTGATATGGGGCTTGCTATAGGCAAAAATGGGGAGAATATAAACCGCGTTAAAAAAGCCCTGGACAAACCCATAGAACTTGTTGAATATTCAGATGACCCCGTCGCCTTCCTGAAGAATGCCTTCGGACCTGTGTCCGTGAGTTCGGTAAACATTATGAACAAAAATGGCAAGCGATTAGCTTATGTAGAGGTACCCAATAAAGAAAAGGGTCTTGCCATAGGCCGCAACGGGAAGAACATTGAAAAGGTAAAGATGCTTGCCCGTCGCCATCATAGCATAGAAGATGTGATCCTGCAGTAATCTACCTCAATTTACATTGATCCATTAATCCGGCGTTGAAGGATAATCTGGCATACAGTATGCCTCTAGAAAACTGAGATCAATTTTTAACTTGGAGAAATTAACAATGGCTAAAGGAAAATATGCAGCTAATATTCTCAAACAGACCAGGAAAAATGCCCGGTGGAAAGATTCATACTACGGTAGGCGGGTTCTTAGGCTGGATGTGAAAGCCGATCCGCTTGGTGGTGCACCGCAGGGTCGGGGTATTGTATTAGAAAAAGTAGGAGTTGAAGCCAAGCAGCCAAACTCAGCTATCCGCAAATGCGTAAGAATCCAGCTCATCAAAAACGGGCGTCAGGTAACTGCTTTCTGTCCAGGGGACGGCGCAGTGAA
>CAYSZA010000231.1:0-5049 GCA_964435275.1 uncultured Methanosarcinales archaeon
TTATTTCATTGTGTTCTTCGTAGGCATGATTAACAAGTTCACGTAAGTCTTCTTTTTGCTGAAGTAGCGGATAGAAGAGCTTTTCTTCTCCCATCAGATGGGGATCGGTTTTAGCCTTTATTTTGAAAAAGGTCTCCTTTGAACCATCGCGCATTGCTTGTTGCAAAAGGTCAGCTACTTGCCTGTGTTCCGATTTTAGTATATCATAAATTGTTTCCATAATTCCCCCCCTCATTTGAGGTATAACAAAGTGTTATTTTTACAAAAATATAAATATATAACTACAGGATTTAATTTATAAAAAAAGTAATGTTAAAGAACGCTTATTAAATTCTCTTAACCTTTACAGGGCTCATCGGAAAAACTGAATGGTTTAAAAGTAAACAATTTAAAGGTAAACGATTTAAAGAAACAATTTAAACGAATGCTTTTACAGGTAAACAGTTAAATTAAACGATTTAAAATTGACAAGAAAGTAATAATTTTACGGTTCTTCGGACAGTACCCAGATATTGCCTTCACAGTCAGGGAAAATTCCGCCCATTTCCAGCCAGATTGTCTCACCTGTCTTATAACAGGAGTGATAGCCTGAAATTTCAACTTTCGCGCCTGCTTCTTGAGGTTTCTACTCCTCTATTATGTCTTCGGAGATTGTTGGCAGACCCGGCTTTTGTTTCCCTTCCCGGTACTTGAACACGCTCAGGCTTCCATCCCTTTCAAGATAAGCAGTCTCAACTTCTCCCAAACTTCGTACTCCTTGATTTCTCAATAAAAGGAAAATATCATCCTGCGTAGGGGTATGTTTCTCAAGTTCATTTGAATCAAGAATCCCGTCAGTTATTATTTTTACAGGACTGCCTTCAGTCAGATCCTCGTACCAGGAATACCTGTTCGCCAGAGCATTCTGTACCCTGTAAAAGACCATGATGGTTGTAATCCCGAAAACTGACCACAGGATAGCAACATCAGGATAAATCATAGGATCTCCCATAGCTGATCCGAGAGCGATAATAAGCAAGAGATCAAAAGATGTAAGCTGATGAATTGCTCTTCTTCCTAAAAAGCGCATAAAGATCAGTGCAAAAATAAACATGAAAGCTGACCTGACAATCACTTCAAGCAAAAAATGCCACGGAGTATCAGCTACAAGAATCCTTGTTATTTCGAAGACCTCTATAGAAGATTCTGCCATAATGATTAATTAAGAAATAGAAGCCTTAAAAGTTCTCAGTTAAAGGTTTGATAGTATAAAATAGCGAGAGTATCAAAAGTTGACGCTCAAATAAAAAGCTGAAGCCTACGACATAAAAGTTGTCCTCTGATAGATGTTTGGTTTGAACTCTTTTTATATAGCTATTAATATAATACTTGATGGAGGGTGGGCAGCTAATTGGTAAAGGTAATACCTGCATGAATCTAAGAGGTGAACTTATCAAAAGAGATTCAAGTGAGATTAAGGAGTTTAGTAGCCGACAGAGGCATTGATTATCCTGTAAGCAGGAAATACTTCATTTGGTTTACTGAAGGAGGAAGACGAAAACGAAGTTCTCGATCTTCCAGGAGGAATACCAGAAATAGAGTAACAACACTCACGATTTGCGATTGTTACTATGATTACTACTATAAATGTACTGTCAATAAGCAAAAGAGAAAAATTACAATAGTATGGGGGAAATCTATGAAAACAAATATAGCTTCTATTCAGGAGGCTTTAAAAGACACAGAATATCCTGCAGAAAAGAGAGATCTTGTTGAGCACGCAAGGCATCACGATGTAAGTAAGGACGTGATAGATGATATTAAGAGTCTTCCAGATAAAGTGTATACCAGCTCTGAAGACGTAAACAGGGAGTTTGAAGGTAGATAATCAAATAAGTAACTTAAAAGAAGATGATGCCGTTTTAAGTAAGCTTAACCATCATCAAACTGGGAGAAAGCGCAAAGAGTAATTTTAATTCAGGATCCTGAGGTTTGAAGGATTAAACATTAGTAACCTCATCCAACCATACAATTATGCTTTCTCCTTTACATTTAGAGAAGAATACTTTAGATCGTCCTGAGATTTATTATGCTAACTGTCTTTTTGATAACGTTTTTTCCAATAATTGCTTTAGGGTTCGTTCCAAAGCCAATTCTGTTTTCCAGGACATATTTATCAGGTTCAGGAACTCAATAAGCTAAGACTAAAAAGAGAAGGTAAAAATCTATCAGAAAGTAAAATGTGTTAGATTTTTTATTTTTTAGAAGAAGGAAAAGAAAATTGAGAACTGCCTTACTATGCTTAATTTTGTGTGCGCATTGATAATTTTCATAATAATAGGGCTTTTCAGATAGGCTCTTGTCTGGATACAAGAAAAAAATTTAAATTCCGAGCAAAAGCAAAATACCTATTGAGATTGCCCCGCCGGCAAATGCCCAGAATTGGCTTTGATTTATAGTAGGAATCTCTTCTTTGATACTGTTGAGTAATATACCTCCAGTTACAAACGCTAGCAAGAGGCTTAACATAAGCTCGTCAAGTTTATAAAAATAGCTGGTAATCGTTCCAGCAATCAGAACAGCTGCAAGAGTACTAACAACCCATATTGTATAATTTTCCTTATGATCTTCTTTCTGGTCGTAACCAAATCCAACCAGATGTATCCCGATAGCTAACGTATATGAACTAAGTGCTGTCAACGTGTTTAATCGCTCAAGTAAATATCCAAGAGTAAAGAAGTATGGGACAAGTGTTGTCATTTGAACTATGAATGCACGACGAGAGTCAGGAGTATTCTTTGATTCTTTAACATACTTTGCAGCACCGAAATAAATTACGGTTCCAAGCAATGTTAATGAAAAAGTGATAGAAGCTCCGGCAACATCTGTTATTTTATGCAGTTCAGGTATCAAATGGATGAAAACATATGCAACGGCAACTCCTCCCGAAAAAGATAGCCACCACTTACGTGGTACAAATTTTTTGACTGGTAGCAGAATTCCAATGAAATTAGCTAACGCTAAAACGAGAGCAGATAGAATTACCGGAAAGGGTTCCATGTATGAATTATATTCTCAATTCTTTATAAAATTGCCTCCTGCTTTATAAAAGTTACATTTGTCACTTGGAGCTAATGAAAGCCAAGCTAAACTCATCAAACGACACAGGCTTGCTGGCTCTTTTAGTATAACACATAGGTTCATTGGAACTTAAATATCTTCGATTATAGGTCGCTCCTGGAGGCTATTTTTTCTCAACCCATCTCTCAAATTCAGAACACAGTAAGCTAAAATTCAAAGAAAAGATTAAAATCTATTAGAAAGTAATCTGTATTATATTTTTTAAGTAAAGGAGAAAAGGGGAAGATGTATGAGAAAAAGGGAAAAGTCGTATTCAATGATCTTATCTTTAGCAGCCCTGATTTTACTTTTGGTTTTCAGTTCATCTAATGCGTCCGCCTCGCCGGCTACGCCACCCAACTTAACTCCTTCAAACCTAACTCCTTTAAACCTAACCATAACTCAGCTCACAACCAGCGGATTAGCGACAAATCCCTCCATCGACAGTGACAGGATAGTTTATAGTGATTATAAGGATGGAAAATTCCAGATCTGCATGTATAACCTGTCCACTTCCGAGGAAACCGTGATTACAAACAGTAAGTCAGCTTTCGCTCCTAAGATTCAAGGAGATAGGATAGTATGGTGTGAAACATTCAAAGAGGACACCAGTGTAGTTGAGGATCTGATAAACTTCTTGAAGAGCTCCGTAAGAAAAATTATTGAATTTATCATTAGATTTCCAATCGGGCCACACAATCCCGACGATATAAAGTGTAATATCTACGTGTACAACCTCTCCACGCAGGAAAAAACCCAGATCGCAACCAGAGAATCATATAATGCAGTTCCCAAGATCTATGGAGACAATATAGTGTGGGAAGGCTCTTCCGATGTAAATGGAACATTCGACCTGTGCCTGTATAATCTTTCAACCCACAGGAAAACTCAGCTTACGACCAGCGGATCTGCAATCGCCCCCATTATCTACGGTGACAGGATAATTTATGATGATTTTAGCAGTGGGGAGCACGAAGTCTACATGTACGATCTATCCCTTTCCAGTGAAATTTCGTTTCCCAGAAACGATTCATGGCAGGGAGCCTATGCAATCTATGAAGACAAACTGGTAATTTTCCATTCTGATGACCAAAAAACCACAGACATCTATTTACACGATCTCTCCACTCAGCAGGAGACAAAGATAACTACTGGCAGATTTGCAACATCTCCTGCCATTTACGGTGACAGGATAGTGTGGATGGGCAACCCCTATGATATCATAAATTACAATATCTATATGTACGACTTCTCAACGAAGAAAGAGACTCAAATAACGACCAGCGGAACAGCATTCGATCCGATTATCTACGGTGATATTGTTGTATGGCAGGACAGGCAGTGGAAAGATGATCATAGCGAAACTGACAACATCTATATTTGTAATCTTAATGCTAGCCGCCCTTCAGTTACTGAATCTTCGGAGTCAGGAATATCAGGAAAAGCGCAGATGATGGGGTTATTCAACTTATCCAAAAAGGGCTAAGAGCATATCCAAAAAGTCATTTTTCATCAGTTATTTTTTTCCTGAATTTATCCCAAATAAAACAGAGCCAGGCTCATCGCTTGTTAGCCAAGCAATAATCCAAAAGATAATCAAAATTATAGCAAGAATGGCATAACTAATTATAGTTCTGCGGTAATAAGCAAAGTCAGCTAACATAGCAATTAATAATACAACAGTTACAATCCACCCCTCTAAGCTAACCGGACGGTAACCCCATCCAAAACTCCTTTTACCAAACCATGCTTTTTTCGTAATTCTTTTCATCTTACTGATATCTCCATTAAATCTAAACAAAGGTGTGGACTGTTACATTTTATATATTTAATAACACAGACCTTAATATATCTTATTTTTATGAATCGGCTTTTCGGATAGGCTCTTATTCCAGACTTATTCTCAAGTATCTATCCGCTATTCTTTTTAACTCTTGCTATTTTTTATCA
>CAYSZA010000232.1:0-5044 GCA_964435275.1 uncultured Methanosarcinales archaeon
TTTCAATGCCCTGCTTTGAGCAGTTTGCAAACATTTTCTACTTCTGCCCTGAAACTATCCTGGGTGATTCCATAAAGGCCTGCAAGGTACATGGCCCCACCAGCCCCTGCGCCTTCCTTGATTGTGCCGGTTTCGTACCTGTGAAGCCCTTTGAGTTCGGACTTTCCAAACCCAGGGTCTGCAACATAGACAATGGGTACACCAAGGGTTCTGGTAAGTTCGGTAAAGTTTGCGGATTTATCTTCCACGACGTAACGGGTAGTAGCAATTGCCAGCTTTTCCGTATTGAAGCCCAGGTGTTTGATCAGGGCAAACACTGCTGCCATCTGGGTTCCGCCTGCAAGCACAACATTGACATTGGTGCCCTGAAAACCTGCAACAAGGCCAACAACAGCGGGCATCATCGGGTCTCCCATGCAGGCAATAGCTTTCATCGGATCGTCCTTCAGGCAGCCAAAAGTCAGGCCCGATGCTTTCATGCCTTCTTCAACAACCTGCTTCTTCAGTCCAAGGGGATTCTCATCGGCACTGCTGCTGACATTTCCATTATATCCCAGAGCCATTAAAACCCCCATTGCCGTTGTTGTACCGCCGGGAATGCTTTCTCCGATGATCACATGGTCTACCTGATTTCTGAGCCTTTTGGCAAGGAGCTTTGCCCGTTCGTATATTCCCTTTACATCCATGACTGCAATTGGTTCCCTTATATCTTCCCCAGGTTTAGCTTTCAGGTCGATGCATGGGACTTCCGGAGTTACGATAAGGCCGGAATTAATGAAATGATAGGGAACGTCCGTGAGCTTCAGTGCCGAACGGGTCATAATCGCAGGAGTTGGAGTATCATAAGGAGGTGTCATGGGGAGAACGGGCACGCTGATAATACCTCCTGTTTCCATGAGTTCCGCATCTCCTGCAGGTGTAAAGTCCGTAAGCTCAGCCGTTTTCCCTGCGGCTGAAAGTTTAGGAATATGTGCGGTTTTGGTATTGGAAAGCACGCATAAAAACATCGGTTTTCTGGGTTTTCTGGTTACTTCCGGTTCGATCCAGGCCATATCGTATCTCCTTATGAATACAATGCAAGTTAATCCAACAACCGCTGGGCCGCAACCGCTGAGCCGCAACCGTTGCGCCGGTTGATCACGCCGTTACTAGGGGTTTTTGATCAAACCTCTTTTCAGAAGGTTTGCGTAAACCGTTGCGTCGGTTTATCACGCTGGTAATGTCGCTTTACTCTGTTTTTGATCAAACTTTTTCTGAAAAAGTTTGCGATCAAACCTTTTTTGAAAAGGCTTGTGATCACGCCGCTACCAGGGATTTTTGATCAAACTTTTTCTGAAAAAGTTTGCGGTCAAGCATTTTTTGAAAAGGCTTGCGGTTGAGAAATGAATACAATTCTTTCTGAAATCCAATGAGAATTCTTCAACTTACTATTTAATATTTATCCACAAACAAATATAATTTGATGATTCTCAAGTTAAGTTTACTTTATTTATACTCCTTTTCGGGCTCAAACACTTAGCGTGGGTTGAGCTTTTAATAAAGATCAGTTGAGTAAGTTCTCAGATATAAATAACTAAATCCAAATAAGTAAATCCCTGATTTTTGATTTTAGGTTGGCTCAGGCTGTAAGGGACTTTATAATAGCCTGTGCGGGATAAAAAGAAAAGAATGAAAGTCGGAACAGGTTCGGGATGATAGCTTTCTGACCTGCACCAAAAAGGGTTCTATGTTTTAATAAGTTCTTGCCACGTAAACACGGGTTTCGGTTTCTCCGCAACAGACAGGGCATTTTTCTTTCCGGTCCTTTTTCTGCTCCAGGGGAATTCCAAGGATTCCTGCACCTATTACCTCTTCCATAGCAAGTCCGCATTCCTTATTTCCACACCATGGGATTGTTGCAACCCCTTCCTGGATTTTCTCCTTAACCTCTTCAAGTTCCGTACACTCAAATATGCGGTTTTCAAGTTCGGTTTTTGCCTTTTGATAGAGACTCTCCTGAATTGTCTCAAATCTTGAACGGACACCGGCTTCGATTTCAGGTAGCGGGATCTGTTCTTTTTCTCCTGTATCTCTCCTGACAGCTACAGCAACATTATTTTGCAGGTCTCTTGGCCCGATTTCTAATCTCAGGGGTACACCTTTCATTTCCCATTTGTAGTATTTTGCTCCAGGGCGCAGGTCACTTGCGTCGATTTCAACTCTCACGCCGGCTTTCTTCAGGCGCTCCTGAACGTCCCTGCAGGCTGCAAGTACTTCTTCTGCTCCTTTCTTAAAGATAATCGGAATAATTACAACCTGTACAGGTGCGATTTCAGGAGGTAAAACCAGTCCTTTATCGTCTCCGTGGATGGAGATTGTAGCTGCAATCGATCTCTCCGAAATCCCGTAGCATGTCTGGTTGGCGTAACGCTGCTCTCCGTCAGCAGCTTCATATTTAATGTCAAAGGTCTTTGCAAAATTATCTCCAAGGTGATGGACTGTACCAATCTGAAGTGTCTTCCCATCAGGCATAATGGCATCAAGGGCATCGGTATAGTCTGCACCCGGGAACTTATCCCAGTCAGGTCTCCTTGAGCGGAGCACGGGAACTCCAAGCCTGCGGTATATCTCGGTATAGAGCCTTACGGCTTCCTTAACCTGAGCTTCCGCATCTTCCCAGGTAGCATGTACGGTATGGGCTTCTTTAAAGGAGGTTATCTCTCTGAGCCTTATCAGGGGGCGGGTGTGTTTTGTCTCGTAGCGGAAAGTATTAACTATCTGGTAAATTTTGACAGGGAAATCCGCATGGGACCTTACCCACATTTTGTACATAGGGTAGATGGCAGTTTCACTTGTTGGGCGAAGGGCAAGGGGGACGTCAAGTGGGTCTCTCCCACCGTGGGTTACCCAGTACACCTCATCCTCAAAGCCTTTGATGTGTTCGGCTTCCTTCATGAACTCGTTTTCGGGGATAAGCAGCGGGAAGAGAGCTTCCTGGTGTCCGCTATTGTCAAGGATTTCCCTTATAATATTATAGGTACTCCTGCGGATTGCAAAGCCGAATGGGTACCAGACATAGAGCCCTTTTACAGGATAGCGTACATCCATTATTTCTGCCATCCACAGGAGTTCATTATACCATTCGCTGAATTCCCCTTTTGGAGGGAGTGCTGCTTCTTTTTCACTTTCTGCCATACCTTCACCGTATTATCGCAATTTGAAATAAATCTTAAGTTCTTAAATCAATTAATTAAATTTTTAGATTGATCGAAATATTAGAGGCGCGAATTCCTGCATCACGCTCTCGGTGCCAGTTATAATCCTGTATGAAACACAGCTCGCCTGTCTAACTTAAGACCCTGCGCTCAGGCAAATAAATATCCTGCACCGTGGTTTTTCTCGGGAAATCCCACACAAAGGTTCTCTGGACTGTCATATCCTGAGATATATGGCATCTGAACCGGAAATTGCCTGCGTAGCCCACAATATGTCTGCCTTTATTGGAATAAAAGTTAATAACTATATTGGAAGTATGCCCCCGGAAGTTGTCAGACTATGAAAAATCGGAAAAAAGAATTAATCTCCTCCGAGGGGCTGAACACTATCTGAGACATCATGTACGAGTTCGGATTTGTCAACATCGAAAACGATCATGCCGGTATTTAGCTTCTCGGCTTCTTCTTTGGAGAGCTTGACAACTTTAGCTTTCTTTGAAATGATCGCGCTGTTTCCAAGGGGATCTTCGACTATGACTGTAATTTTTCTCTTACCTTCGCTCACTTCTTCAAGCATAAACAGCAGTTCCTGGCTGCGAGAGGATTTCTCCTCATCTCCTTTTACCCACCTGCTCGCTGTCATAAGAACATCCCGGACCCGGTGCAGTACGCCTTCAATATTCGTTACGTATGATTCCGAAACCGATCCAGGCTCGATAGTAACCCCCATTTCCGGGATGCGGATTGTTCCTGAGGTTGAACGGATAACCCTTGCATTCAGGTCTTCTGGGGTTTCAACTGGCATTTCATAGCGCATGGGCTCCTTGCTCGAAAGGATCATGGTATCTGCAAAACGGAAACTGCACTGACATCTTGCACTGATGTGCATGATCTCTCCGAAATACGGAATATTATCTCTCTGCCAGTTCATCACCAAGTCTCTCTGGCACAGAGGACAGCAGATTCTTGTTTCAAACCTTTCCTGTTTAAAAAAATCCGAATTCAATATTTTCCACCAGTGATTTTGGATCTGTCTATTTTTATGCCTGTTGGGGTTACAATAACGGTGTTTCCTTTGACACCTGCAATATCCCCGTGGACATCGATAATAACGTCTTTGAGCTCTTTTAAAACCCTGTCTCTCAACAGGTCGTCGCCCCTGATGTTTGAAATGTCTATCATCAGGATATTTCCGTTATAAATTTCCTGTTTGAGCTGGGATACCTGGCTGATATTCGAGACTTCTGCGATCTTTACATAAGTCTCTGCAGGTTCGTCCTCGAGAACTTCCTCATACTTGCTGAGATCGATTTCAGTGTAATCCTCGGGGCTGGTTGGACTTTTTACGTTGCTGCCAAGGAGTTTGTCTATGAGTTTTGCCATTTTATGCGCACCTTTTGTATTTTTTAAATCCGAATAGCTCTGTCCTATATTGAAATCTATATTAATTAATTTTGCTATTATAAAGCTGATCCTGATTTTCCTTCGGTTTCAGGAAGTTTTCGTTCCCTGCCCGCAAGTTTCGTTTAATGAAAATATGTTTTATTTTTTGGGGGCTTTCAGAACTCCGCGTTCCAGAGTTTATCTCCTACATGGGTTATTGATTTTATGGCTTTACCTGAGGTGGCTTCGACCATCTCCGGGCCTCTCATAAGGGCTTTTCCTATTGCAAGAGGTTTTCGATGTGCCTCTTCCACTATGATTACGAGGTCTCCTTCTTTTATTTCGGAGTCAGCGTCAACGACCCCAGGGGCCATTATATCCGCGCCGTTTGAAACAAAACGGATAGCTCCTTTATCTACGGTTACAACCCGCTTTTGAAGTCCCATTTCAAGAGCTCCACGGACAGT
>CAYSZA010000233.1:0-4997 GCA_964435275.1 uncultured Methanosarcinales archaeon
CTTCGGCTATGACGTCTGCCCAGTGAATTGTGTCAGCCATATTTCTCACCAGAATTACAAATCTTTTCAGAAAAGGCTTGATCGCAAACTTTTTCAGAAAAAGTTTGATCAAAAACGCAAGCTTTTTTGAAAAAGGGTTAGAGCGAAAACCATTAAATTCTTGCATAATTCTCGCAAGCCTTTTTAAAAAAGGCTTGACCGCAAACCTTTTCAGAAAAGGTTTGATCGAAAACGCAAGCTTTTTTGAAAAAGGATTAGAGCGAAAACCATTAAGTTCTGTGCATAATTCTCATACCAACTAATAAATCTTGGGCTAGATCGCAAGGAACCTTGGCCTGTTCCTTTTCACACTCTTCCGATGAAAATAGAGGAAAATAAAAGGATAACCGGGTGTAAAAACAAAAAAAAGGAAAAAATTAATGGAGGTTCAAAGGCAAATTGATTTAGGAGTCTGCAGATTTACGGAGATTTAATATGGCACTTTACGTAGCAAATCAAGTAAATTTGATTTACCAATACATACAAGCACTTAAAAATATATAAATATTTCGAAATTGGCCGGATGCAGTTGCAAAAAAAGGAAAGAAAATGACAAGCTAACTGAAAACAACATAATCGGAAAAAAAAGAAGGAGGTCATTGGGAGATTGGTAAATAACTTCTGGATATCAACGGCGAAAAAAATAACTGTATTAAAATAAAGAAAATCCTATACGATCTGCTGCATCGGAAAGATAATTTGTGTACCAAAAATGAGCAAGACTAAAAATTAAAGCAGCAGGGAGGCTGCCATTATTCTTAAGGAAGAGCTCTCCAGGACTGCAGGCAGCCTTAGTTACAGCTTTTAGCTGTTTTTTTCGACAGGCTCGGACTTGTTCAGTCCGATCAAGTCGGGCCCGGATTTCTTCAGGTCTGTGTTTCTTTCTCCCTGCTGTGAAGCAAACTCAGTCTGAGGACTGAATTCTTCTGTTCTGGAGTTTTTCTGTTCAGGCTATCTGTCTTCTGAAGACATTGCAGGAATTTATCTTTATATCTAGCAGCTTTTCAATGTTCATCTTCGCAGCAATACCCTTTGCAGCGCCGGGGACCGAAGTAATTACACCGATATCGAGTTCTTCACGGAGTTCGCGCATGACATGCTCGTCTACCAGGTCCATCGTGTCGACTCCGAGTTTCTTTGCCACGTACTCTTTTGCCTCGCCTATGCGCATGTTCTTTGAGAACTCCATTCTTGCGACAAGGTCGCCTGCAGCTCTCATGCCTGTCATACCTGAAGCCATAATGTGGGAAATCGGCATACCCAGAGGGTCGCCGACCCCGATCTATATGCCGTCTACGCCTGCAATCTCGACCATTGCTTTGCTTGCCCTTGTAACGGCATCAATTGGAGGAGTTTCAAGCATCGGGATTCCGCCAACTCCCATGCCCATATCAACGTGGCAGGGCAGGGTAGAAACCTTAACCGCTTCTTTTATGAAAGTAATTGCACGGGCAAGGTTCCAGGCTGAGGTCTTGCTTGTGTTTGTATTTACCACAGGCCCGAAGACGTTTGCTCCGGCCTTTGCAACAAGAGGAGCCTGCTGGTGAGGCCAGAGTCCTGCAAGGGTTACTCCATCATACTGGAGCCCACCGTGCATTCCAAGCACCATCTCGCCTGCCATGCCTGCTTCGATGTACATATCAGGGAATTCTTTTCTAAGGGCTTCGATTGCATGAAGCGTGCCGTAGAAATCCCCGTCACCTGCTGCAGCAGTCGTGTCGAAGTTGACACCATCGGCTCCTGAAGCAAAGAGTTTCTGCATGATCCAGACAGTGTCCCTGGTAAGGTGTTCGGCAGCGTGTTCCATTGATTCCCAGGCTTCCTGGATCTTGAAGGCTTTCATAAGGTCGCCTGGATTCTCGAACGGGCCGTCAGGAGTGTAATACAGCCCCATATTGGGCATTGCACCGTAAAACAGCGGAATAATCATGTTCTGCTGGCAGACTTCCATTGCCTGGCACTCGTTTGAAACAACAGGCTTTACGGGCTTGAAACTGTAGTCAATGTGCCCGAGTTCCATTGTATCGGCACCGAAAGCCCTCTCATGCATCATACAGCCAACCAGACGGCTTGAAGGGATGCCAACTCCGCTGTTGCCCTGGTCGCCGTCAAGCCTTATTGTACCGATGTCGTGCGTGACAGGAATTTCCATGCCCTGTTCCACACTTACAGCTTTACCAGGCATCATAAGGATTTCTGCAAGCTTGTCAATCTCATCAGCACTGAGATCAGGAATTTCACCAAGGTCGGCGGCGTTGGCCACACCGGCCTCAATTTCCTCCATGATCTTTTCTTTTGTCAGGAAGACCCGTTTACCGTCTCCCATGCGCAAAGCATACTCAGTTGCCATTTTTTTCTCACCTTTGAAGTTATCTTTAATATTTCGAGTTAAGAAGCTGTATTTTGGGGTTCAGAACTTGGATACAAAGGTTCTGGCCTGCCAGAGGGCTATTACCGCCAGAATCAGGATGAAAACCATCCACATGATATGTGCTGCCGGTACGAAGGAGTTGGCCCAGTATGTGTTGTAAGCTTCAAGAGCTACTGCTGTTTGTGTCATGTTTTACCTCCAGTTACACGTATCTTAGACAGGCATCAGAGCCCCGGGCTCTCCCGAAGTCTGTGATCACATACTTGTGCAGAAGGAAACCTTTTTTGTAGATTCCTTCGTCGTCAATTTTCTGCTCCAGGTCTTTCAGCATCCCTCCAGATGCCAGCTCAATGATATCAAAATTGATACTGTCCCGGTTGTAATTTCCCTGCATGTTGTACTCATTCTGAATTTGGGAAACGATTTCATAGTTCCAGTGTTCGTTCCCATCCAGTAAGAGTTCCAAAATCCTGAACTTAACAGGCCGGTTTCCACTCACTTCACTCACCTCTCAAAGTTTCAAGTGCACTTGCATCTTCAGTAAACATGACAAAACTGCCAATAACACAGAGAGTGCCTCCAACAAGGATAGTCCACTGGGGGACATCTCCAAAGAAGAGGAAAATGAAGATAATAGAACACAGACCGTAAAGGTTTCCGATACCCTGGCCTCTTCCAACCCCAATTAGCGGGAAGGATTTGTACCAGCAGACATAACAGAAACCAAAGGTAATTCCTGCGAAAATCAGGACCAGCAGTGTCAGGGGTTCAAAGGCCTGGAGTGCGAAGGAATACATAGGGAAACCAAAGAGTGCAAGCACAGGAACAATAATAATCCACCAGATAACGTTTTCTCCAAGGAAGCGAAGAGTCAGTCCCGTATCAGGCTCTGAGATATCAAGCCCTTTACCTGCAATTGCACCTTCAATTCCCCAGCCTGCGGCAGCCATCAAACCGCCAAGATATCCTATCCACTGAACATTACCTGAAGAGAGATCGGATAGAAGCCCACCACCGAAGATCGTAATGCCTCCAATAATAATGACTCCTATGCCCATTGCTGCCCTCCTTGAGATCTTTTCTCCATACCAGTAATAAGCAAGAATCGAACCTACTACAGGGTAAAGAAGACCGGCAACAGCTGCAAATGCTCCACCGATAAAGCCCATAGCAATAAAAGAACCAAGAATTGCTATTGGACCTCCGAAAATTGAGGCAAGGAAGAACCACTTGGAACACGGATGGAATTCTTTTAGGGTTCTGACAAGTTCTCCGTATTTACCAAGTACTCCGTTCCAGAGCATAAGTGCAAGCATAACCGTAAGAGCGTTGAAGGCTGTAATCAAAACAGCAGTAACAATAAGAGCTGTACTGTCACCACCTGTTTTGGCAATAGCTCCATACATTTCATCGAAAGGGTTGAGTACCCAGACAACAGTTCCTGGCAGGTACCAGATACCCCAGAAAACAGCACAGAAAAGGGCCCACATATACCCTTTACTGATTTTTCTTTTACTCTCCTGTTTTTTTAAGGTTTTCAAATCCACAAAAGTTCCCTCCATTTTTCAGAATACTGTAGAACTCCCTCAGGGAAGGGGTCTCCCAGTCCCTATTCCACAGCCCGAAAGTGCAGCTCAAAAGCTCTTTTTACGGGTTCCGTATCTCCGGGAATATTTCTCAAACTTTTTTATTTCCAAAATTCTTTTTAAGTGCGGGTTTTAGCTGCTTTTCAGATTGCGTCTAAGTCGCCATTTTTTACAATCGCTTTCAGCCGTTTAATTTTAGTACCCGTTTTGTAATCGTTTTGTAGTGGCAGCGTTTTATAGCCGTTTTGTAATAACACACATTTTGTAATATATCCGTTTTTATAGTAAAGTCTGTTTTATAACATTCCCGTGAAGGCTATGACCTGCAAGAGCTTTTATATTTGTGTCTGAAGCTATAGATTTCAGAGAACTGCACAAAATAAAATTGGCAGAATATGTATTCACTGAATATGTATTCTGCCATCTGGACAATTTTATGCTAAGGCTGCTTTTACCTTACTTACGGCATCGTTGGCGCTTTCACCGTAGATGTCTGCACCAATCTTGTCTGCCCAGTCCTGGGTAACAGGAGCGCCTCCAACCATGGTTTTTACCTGGTCGCGGACACCTGCCTCTTTAAGCTGTTCTTCGATCTGGATCTGATTGACCATTGTGGTGGTCATAAGTGCGGAGGATGCTACAACCTGGGGTTTGAGTTCTTTTGCCTTTTCGACAAATGTTTTGATTGGGACATCTCTTCCAAGGTCCACAACTTTAAAACCTGCAATGTTGAGCATGGAAGCGAGGATGTCCTTTCCAATGGAGTGGATGTCGCCTTCAATGGTTCCGACGACAACAGTTCCGAGATTCTTGGTCTGAGACTTGCGCTTTTCCATTTCCGGTGTAATTACCTCTATGCCGGCTTTCATTGCCTCTGCAGCTGCAAGCACATGGGGGAGGAAGAGAGAACCCTGTTCAAACTTTTCTCCTACTTCTTCCATGCCTGCAGTAAAGCCCTTCTCAATGAGCTCTACAGGGTCGACCCCCGCAGCAAGAGCTTC
>CAYSZA010000234.1:0-4989 GCA_964435275.1 uncultured Methanosarcinales archaeon
TATCTGCTATTAGACCTTACCGGTATGATGTGAATTTAATGCAAATTATCAGGCCAAGATAGACGGATATCTTTTTCGTGCCTTAAAAAACATCTCCTGATACGGCATAGTCCTTTAAGTTAAAGCCGCGCTGCCCAAGATACTCAAGGGTCCAGCCAGTAACAACCACAGGTGCGTTACGCAGATCCTGTATATTTGCACAGCCACAGAGAAACATCGCAACCCTGAGCTCATTCAGCATGCGGGAGAGAACCTTTACAACCGATTCTTTTCCTTCAAGGGCAGGTCCCACAAAAGGCAGGGCTGCACTTGCCGCACTGGCTCCGAGAGCAATGGACTTAGCAATATCGATTCCTGTCCTGATTCCGCCTGTTGCAATAATTGGCAGGGAGACCCTGGACTCTATAATGCTGGCAACTGTGGGAATTCCAAAGTCCCAGAAAAGTTCCCCAAGGTGCTCCGAGGCTGAATCTCCACTCTCTCTGGCTCTATAGACCTCAACACCTGCCCAGCTTGTGCCTCCTGCACCTCCCACATCGATTGCAGACACGCCTGCCTTCTGGAGCAGAAGGGCGTCTTCCCTTGAGATTCCGGCTCCGGTTTCTTTAATAATTACTGGTGTGCCCAGTACTGAGCATATCTCTTTTATCATATCAAGGCAGCCGGTGGCATCCCTATCCCCTTCTGGCTGGATGGCTTCCTGTAAAAAGTTCAGGTGAATGGCAAGAGCGTCGGCATCAATCATTTCTATGAGTTTCTCAACTCCTTCAACCCCATAGTCGCGTATCTGTGCAGCTCCCACATTTCCGTATACAAAAGCTTCCGGGGCGTTTTCCCTAACAATCCTGAAAGATTCTTCCTGAGCGGGGTCATCGATTGCAGCTCTCTGGCTGCCAACGCCTATTCCTACTCCCAGCTCTTCGGCTGCAGCGGCAAGAGCAGCATTTACGGAGATAGTATCAGGATGCCCTCCAGTGATCGAAGCAATCAGAAAAGGAGCTTGCAGGCGTTTTCCAAGAAGGTCTACAGACAGATCCAGTTTATCCATATTGAGTTCAGGAAGCGCCCTGTGGATCAGGGTTACATCTTCAAAACCCGCACTGACTTTTCGGGATTCAACTGGACTTTCAGCACATAATTTCAGGTGTTCGATCTTTCGCTTTGAGGTAGTGCTGATCATACTTCATACCCTTTTATCCGGACTGATTCTGGTCCCTATGGATTCCCCATTAAGGAACCGATATACATTATCCTTTTTTCCGGCATTGAATATATGTGATGTAATACAAGACGTTTTGCTAAGCTCAAGAAGTTCCTGCACTTTCCCAAGCATGCCGCCCGTAACATCAGTGCTTTCCGAACCTCTAATGTAATGCTTGAAGTTTTCAAAGGTTTCCGGAGTGATCTCAGGTATTGCTTTTCCATTTTTATCAAGCACTCCGTCCTCAGCCGAACCCAGCCCTAGCCGGGTGATCCTGAGTTCTTTTGCAAGATGTGGAACTATCTGGTCTCCTGAGAGTACGCACGCTCCAAGTTCGAGGTCCATAACAACATCCCCGTGCAGCACCGGAACAAAACCGTTCTTGAGCATGAGCTTTATGTTGTCAAGGTACATGCTCTCGATCCTCCCGTTTCTGCAAACCGTACAGCCCATAGGATGTAAGGCTACAGCTAGGGCTCCGTACTCGTTCAGAGCACCTACTACCCTGGATGCGAGTTTCTTGACAGATTCATGTGTTATAATCGCTCCTTCAGCGTCAAAACCCCTATCAAGTCCATACTTTTTGGCGTAGGTATGCCCAAAGGAACCTGCACCGTGCACAACAATCATTTTTCCCCGATATTCGGAAACTTCCTTTGCGATCCTCAGGAGGTCAGCTTCTCTTACAACCCCTTGATCTGCAGCTTTGTCAGTAATGACACTGCCCCCAAGTTTCAGGATAACAGGTTCGGTTGAGACGTTCATGCCATATCACTTAATGCCTTTTTTAAACTATCTTTCAAACTTCCTTTACTTGTAAGCGTAAGATAATGAAAACACTTCGGAAACATTGAAATAAGTTTCAACAAGCTAGAGATTCTTTGACCGGTACAGATCCCTAATTCAATACAGGTTTTTCAATAAAGTACAAATTTCTCAATCAGGTAAAGTTTATTAGCGTCGGTTCAAGACAATAAATCGGACCTCAAGCCCTGTTCCGTGGGTTTTGTTATGGTCACTTTACCTCCTGCTTTTGCAATGGCTTCTGCAACCTGAAGGCATTTATCAGGCGCCGTAAGGGCAACCATGCATCCTCCGCCGCCAGCACCTGTGATTTTCGCCCCGAAAGCTCCGGCTCCCCGAGCTGAATAGATTAACCTGGAGAGTTCGAGAATGTTTACGCCAAGGGCATCCAGAAGCCCCTGATTTACATTCATGAGCTTCCCAATTGACGGATAATCACCTGCAAGGACAAGCGATTCCCCGATTCTGGAGATCCTGCCAATAGAAGCCATGAGAGGCTCGATAAGTTCTGGGTAACTTTCACGGAGCCTTCTGACGTTTGCCACAAGTTCTTTTGTAGAGGAAAAAACTCCTGTGTCCCCTATTACAATTCCGCACTCAGGAGTCCTCAACTTCCTGCGGTCAGGGATGGTAACAACCCCTCCGAAAGTAGAAACATAGGTATCTGTGGGGCTTGCGGCTCCCTGGACCTTAATTTCAATTTCATGGCCCAGTTTTGCAATCTCGTCAAGGGAAAGACCACAGCCGAACAGTTCATTGAGAGCGCCTATACTCGCAATCGTCACAGCTGCAGATGACCCGAGCCCGGAAGCTACAGGAATGTCGGAACTAACGTCCAGGTAAACGCCTTTTACCGGGACAATTTCTCGAATTTTTTCGATAACTGAGGAGATATAGGGATGCTTTTCGAAATCAACACCCGTTCTGCCAATTTGCGACTGAATTACTACAGAGTCGCTAATCTCTGCCCTGACGCGGGTCCTCAACTCAACAGCACATGCTATTGCAGTTTCTCCGTAAACAACTGCATGCTCTCCGAAGAGATAGATTTTCCCGGGTGCAGAATATGAAACCATACTACTCCTCTGAAAGTTCCAAATTAATTGAAGCATGTAAAGCAGTAAATTAATTTTTGAATGTGGAGAATTTATTTTTTAAACGCAAGAGTAAATTTATTTAAATAAACCAGGCTTGATTTCGAGTGTCGCAGTTAATTTATTTTTGGGTTTTTAACTTATTCTAGGACCTGTGTTAAGTAGATAACGGTAAAAATTTATAAAAAATTTATTCGGGTAAGTACCCAGGTATCCTCGAATCAAAAATGAGTATGCTCCATTTCTTTCGCAGATATTCTTTTACTCCACGATGATTGCGGCATATCCTACAACTGCGTTCATATCTCCGGAAACGTCCCCACTATTTGAATAGTTAAGCAGTTCGGCTCGATTCGCACCAAGCCTCTGTGAGGCTGTCAACATCGCAGCAATTGGCCCATATCCGCACACTGAAGCGTTTCTACTGTAAAGTCTTTCATATATTCCGGGGACATCCAGATTGAGGATGGCCTCTATAATTTCATTGTCCGTCTCCCTTGCAATGTTTGCAGGCTGGTAATGAGTAAAATCGCTGGATGCGATAAAAGCTATCTTTTTCCCGCTTTCGGAAGCAAGGTTGGCAACAAGATTTCCCACCTCAACTGCGGTTTCTTCATCCTGCATACCCAGACAGATAGGAAGAATCCTGAAATCCTGATCGAAGCGGTATTGAAGGAAAGGGAGTTGAACTTCGATAGAATGCTCATATCGGTGTCCAAGCTCGTCCGCATCAATAATACTTCCTGACAACCCCTCGGCAAGTTCACGATCTACCTCGATAGTTCCCAGGGGAGTTTTCCAGGTATCAGTGGATACTGACACAGGTGAGCCGTAACCCGTATGGTTGGGGCCGAAAATAACATATGTGTCGGCTTTGGGAAGAGCTGCATAGACATGTGCAGCGACCCTCCCCGAATAGACATACCCGGCGTGCGGGCAAACGGCCCCGAGGACATTTCGTTCCCGGATCTCCAGACCTTCAAAACATAGCTTGAGTTCTTTCTCCAGATTTTCAGGACGCAGGGGATAGAACTGCCCTGCAACTGCTGGCTGTCTCATTTATAATCACCCATATCTTATACGGGTCATTTTTATATAGCCTTGCAGTATACAGGTCGATTTTTCGGGATCAGAGAGGTGTTTCGAAATCAGTCAACTCGTAATTGAAAGGAGTGCCATTAAGCCTGGACACTTCCCTTGCAAGCAGCCAATAGACAAGGGAGAGAGCTTTTCTTCCTTTGTTGTTTGTAGGAATTACAAGGTCCACATTTGAAATCAGGTTGTTGGTATCGCAGAGTGCTACAACAGGTACTCCGATACTGGAAGCTTCCTTCAGAACCTGGGCGTCACCTGCAGGGTCGGTTACGATTACAACATCAGGCTCGAAGAAACCATGGATCTGGGGGTTTGTAAGCGAGCCGGGAATGAACCTTCCGAGCATTGCTCTGGTACCGAGTGCCCTGGAAAACATCCTTGCAGGGTGCTGCCCGTATTGTCTTGAAGAAACTACAAGAATTCTTGAGGGATCGTAATGAGACAATAATTTTGATGCAACTCTGATTCTTTCGTCTGTTGACTGGATGTCAAGCACGTATAATCCATCAGTTCTGACCCTGTATACGAAACGCATCATATCCTGGGTCTTTTGCTGGGTACCTATGTGAACACCTGCTGCCAGGTATTCGTCAATAGAAACAAGAGATGTAGAACCTTCTTTAGTAGAAGCTGCTTCATCCTCTGTTTCTACAGGTACAGATCCGGTTTTTGCTGCGGCTTCCTTTTCAGGTGCAGGTTTTTCAGCCGCGACATTTTCTTCAGGCACAGGCTGTGTTTCAGTTTCCTCCTGCCCTGTTTGCTCAATTTCCTCCATAAAGTCACCTCATAATATAG
>CAYSZA010000235.1:0-4931 GCA_964435275.1 uncultured Methanosarcinales archaeon
CAACGGTTGCAGCACAGCGATTGTAGCTCAATTCTTGTAACGCTTGTGGGTGTGAACGGTATAATCTTTAATAAGAAATAAGTTATACTAAGTGATCGATCAGTCAACCACGACGAGTAAAAGTATTACGAAGAGCATTATATCTGAAAGCCTGCTCTGCACGTAAGTAGATTGCGATTCCCCTAACATTGCAGACTTCAGATAATTACCTCTTTTATCAGTGATATATATGGAAAAAGGAACAAATAACGCCGGATCACTTCCTGAAGCCCCGAAAATCTGCCACACCCCTGATGTTCCTGTTGTCGGCACAGGGAAACAGGTTGTGCTTTTTATTGCTGTACTTGCGGGATTTATTACCCCTTTTGACGGTTCGGCAGTAAATATTGCCCTGCCTGAACTTGGGAGGGAGTTTCACATGGACGCGATTGCCCTTTCGTGGGTTGCGACTGCGTATCTACTTTCTTCAGCACTATTTCTTGTCCCGTTCGGAAAAATTGCAGACATTTACGGAAGGAAAAAGATTTTCCTTTACGGTATTACGATCTTCAGCCTTTCGTCTTTGATTATGACTATGGTCTCCTCAACGGAAATGTTGATTGGAGTAAGGGTTGTCCAGGGTATTGGGAGTGCCATGATCTTCGGGACAGGCGTGGCTATCGTTAGCTCGGTATTTCCGCCTGGTGAGCGTGGGAAAGCTCTTGGTCTTTATATTACTGCAGTTTACATCGGACTTTCCGCTGGTCCCTTACTCGGAGGTGCAATGACGCAGTATCTTGGCTGGAGAAGCATCTTTTTCGTAAACGTCCCTATAGGTATTACAGCAATTCTCCTGATCCTCTGGAAGATTAAAGGTGAATGGGCTGAGTGCAGGGGTGAGAAATTCGACCTTATAGGGTCAGCCATATATGGAGCAGCAGTCGTTGCAGTAATGTACGGGTTCTCAGTTCTCCCGGACTTTGAAGGGGCTGCCCTGATAGCTTTGGGAATTCTCGGGATTATTACTTTTGCCCTGTATGAGATGAGAATACCTTCTCCCGTTCTTGACATTAAACTCCTGACTAAAAATCGAATTTTTGCTTTTTCAAACCTGTCTGCGCTCATCAACTACAGCGCGACTTTTGCAGTGACCTTTCTTTTAAGCCTCGACCTGCAGTACACTAAAGGCTTCACGCCCGGGCATGCAGGAAGTATCTTGATAGTGCAGCCGGTTGTTATGGCTATGATTTCCCCGGTTGCCGGCCGGCTCTCGGACAGGATCGAACCACGGATTGTTGCGTCTGCAGGAATGGCATTTACTGCACTCGGGCTCTTTCTTCTCATTTTCATTAAAGAAACAACTCCTATATGGTACCTGGTTGTCATCCTGATAGTGCTTGGCGTAGGCTTTGGGCTTTTCTCGTCCCCGAACACGAACGCAATCATGAGTTCTGTCGATAAAAGATTCTACGGTGTTGCATCCGGGATGAACGGGACCATGCGACTCCTTGGCCAGATGCTCTCAATGGGGATTGCAATGATGATTTTTGCAATTATCATCGGCCCTGTAGAGATAACACCAGCCTATTATTCCCGATTCGTTTTAAGCCTGCATTATGCATTTATCCTGTTTACTGCACTCTGCTTCTTCGGGATATTCGCGTCCCTGGTGAGAGGGAAAAGGAGCCTGACAGCTCATAGCAGCGTACCTGAAAAAAGCAAAATATAATACATTAATCTATATAATCCATTTATGGCGATAAATATGAAAATTCTTGGAATAAATGCAAGTCCTAGAGGGAATGAGAGCAATACCCTTCAACTGGTAAAATCCGTACTCACAGGTACTGAATCAGAAGGAGCGGAAACCGAACTGGTAGATCTCTACACACTACATATAGAGTACTGTACAGGCTGTGGAGCCTGTTATGCCACCGGAGAGTGCCCCCAGCTCGATGATTTTGAGGAGCTTTTTGACAGGATCCTGAACTCCGATGGAATCGTCCTTGGCGCTCCAAATTATATTAACTCGGTTCCAGCTCCTATGAAAGCCTTTTTTGACCGGATTTCGGATGCTATTCACTGTCAGATGTTTACCGGGAAATTCGGTTGCTCTGTATCCACGGCAGGAGGAAGCAAGGCGGATGTGGTCGTAGAGTACATGAACAGCGTACTCATGAGTCTTGGAGTTACTGTTGTCGGAGGCCTTGGCGTTGCAATGGTGGGGAACCCGGCTGCACCCCAGCAGGCTGCGGGAACTGCCGAAGAACTTGGTAGGAAGCTGGCAAAGTCGATCCGTGGAGAAATAAAATACCCGGACCAGGATGAACTGCATCGCCGGACCACAGATTATTTTTGCCAGCTTGCAAAATCAAATAAAGAGCGTTTTGCCCATGACTACAACTGGTATGCCAGGAAGGGTCTGATAAAATAAGAATAAGCCGGACACCTGTACTCGATGCCTGAACCCGTACAGTAGAGAATCAATGTTTAAGCCTGAAACCGTATAGCGAAGAATCAATATTTAAGTTTGAGAAAAACTCTGCATCTGAGAAGCAGGCAGGTACTACCTCCTGCATTTCCTGTTTTTTTGGCTCCTTATAAGCATGTCCAAATTTTATATACTTTAGCCCATATTTTCTCATAAGCAATTTACAAAACTTGTAGCCTGCAAAACTCAATTAAACTTAATTTGCCGGCAGTCCCAGGAATTGAATGCCTTTCCAAGGTAAAGTACTCATAGGCGTACTGCTATAAATTTATCGTCGCCGGGGGTTAATGTAATGGATATATCTACTCTGGATAAAGAGCAAGGAGATCACGTTTCCGGAATTGACAGGGGTAAGGTTGTAATGTACGGCCTTAGCACCTGCGTATGGTGCAAAAAGACAAAGAAACTGCTTACCGATCTTGGTGTGGATTTCGATTTCATATTCGTGGATAAGCTTGAAGAGGAAGACGAAAACCGTGCTGTTGAGGAAGTAAGACGCTTCAACCCATCAACTTCTTTCCCGACAACTGTTATAAATGGGGAGAAAGCTATCGTGGGCTACAGGGAAAAGGAAATCCGTGAAGCTCTTGGCTTTTAAGGAGAAGTTGGGCTGAAAGGAAAAGTTTTCTAGGGGGAATTGGGCTGAAACAGGAAGAAGCCTCCGAGGAAGGCGTAACGGATGAACTGGTGGACAAAGTCTACAGGCGTTTGAAAGACCAGGTCGAAAAGTCAGGATATTACCTCAATCCTGATGTTGAATTCACAAAGGATCTTGTGCGGGGGCTGCTTGCCAATGAACGGCGGTACGGCTACTGGTCCTGCCCCTGCCGGCTTTCTGCCAATAATCTGGAAGAAGACCTGGATATCGTCTGTCCCTGCTACTACAGAGACCCCGATCTCAACGACTACGGAGCCTGCTACTGTGCACTTTACGTTTCGGACGAGGTCATCCGGGGAGAAAGAAGAGTGGAAGCGATTCCGGAAAGGCGCCCTCCCAAAGAACAGAGAGATGCAGAAAGAGAAGAAGAAAAGAAAAGAGCCGAGATGATGGAAAGTATGGAGTTTACAGGGAAACTTTCAAAGCCGGTATGGAGATGTAAGGTCTGCGGATATCTCTGTGCCATGGACGAACCTCCAGGGATCTGTCCGATCTGTAAAGCGAGAAAGGAAAGATTTGAACGGTTTATGTAAGGTTCAAAAAATCTTTTCCTTACTATTTTCATTTTTTATCTCTTTTGTTCACTTTTGCTTTTCTTCTCTTCTGCCTATGCTTTCTGATTTCAGGTTTTTCTGGATCAAGTATATTGGCAGGCGGGATTAGGGAACATTCTAGCAGCGGCTCAGCACTAATATTCCAAACCTATCGTCTATCAAATGTTAAATTTGACATATCTAAAAGGCTGGAGGTTTTTCTAAGAAAGAATACGTGACCTGAAAAATTACCCGGTCCTAACTTAATAAATTCTACGCGAAATAGAAAAGTATTTGCATAGTTTAGAAGATAACGTATTGATAAATTAAGGAGACGCTAGAATCCCAGACTCATTTGAGGTATTACCTTTTTTCCCGGTTGATCCAGCAGGTCAATTTAAATTATTTGCAGTCCTGTCAATACTTCTTTTTATTGTATCTTACCGGTTCCGGTCAAAAAATATAGGTGAAAATACTTCTTCTTTTACTTTAAGCATTTTTGTTTTTCCGATAATTTTGTTACTTGCAGGCTCATTTTACTGTTTATGGCTTCTTTTAACACCTTTTTTTCCAGTTGATCCGGCAGGTCAATTCTTATTACTCGCAGACCTGGTAATACTGTTTATGATTTTCTGGTTTTTGCCAGGTTTTCCGAATAAAAGTACCTCATTCTTTAACTTGTTTAGCTATATTTATTTGATAATATTTTTAGTTGTAAGTTCATTTTATTGTTTATGGTGCCTAGTGTTACCGATTTATTCAATTGGTTTTCTCCAATTATACCATGTTCTCATTCTAGTTTTAGCTTTATTTGTAAAACTGGGTTCGTTCTTAAAAAAATCGAAAAACTAAACGAAAAATATATGCAAGCTGAGCTGACAGGCAGTAAGAGCAACAGAAGCTTTTGTTTTTATGATTGAAGCCTGTCTGACTGCTATTGTTCTTAGATAAATTCGAGAATTTCGAACCACTAACTGGTGAAACCCCTGTATTCTCCGTATCCTCACTTGTCTTTAAAAACTCTTGTAAGCTCAATATGTCTGTTTTATTAGCTAACTAAATTATATGCATTGAAAATTATATATCTATTTAATTTAGAACTTATTAACCTGGAAGTTAATTCACTATAAGTAAACATTAGCAATTGGGGGAATCTTATGGAAACAATGGACGCAATTTTAACTCGAAGGAGCATCCGGAAATATTTGCCAGACCGTGTAGACAGGGATATAATCGAGAACATTTTGAAAGCCGGAATGAATGCACCGTC
>CAYSZA010000236.1:0-4929 GCA_964435275.1 uncultured Methanosarcinales archaeon
CATCATAGGTACTTGTTCCCCTGCCGATCTCATCAAGAAGCACAAGGCTTCTGGGGCTTGCATTGTTCAGAATGTTTGCAAGCTCAACCATTTCTACCATGAATGTGCTCTGCCCGCTTGCAAGATCGTCAAATGCCCCTATTCTTGTAAAGACCTGGTCAATAATCCCTATTGAGGCATAGGACGCAGGGACAAAAGAGCCTGCCTGAGCCATAATAGCTATAAGGGCAGTCTGCCGCATATAGGTGGACTTTCCTGCCATATTCGGGCCTGTTATCAGTAAAAACTGGTTTTCCTTGCAGTCCATTTCAGTATCATTGGGGACAAAACCCCCATGTACGGTATTTTCAACTACAGGATGCCTTCCATCCCGTATAAGGATCTTGCAATCATCCGTAAGCTGGGGCCTGGTATAATTATTAGTTTCTGCAATTTCAGCCAGGGCTGCAAGTACATCAAGAGAACCTGTTCTCTCGGCAGTTTCCTGAAGTTCTCTCGAATGGGCTGAAAGCGTCTGCACAATTTCCGTAAAGATTTCATACTCGAGAGCTATGGCCTTTTCATTGGCTGTCAGGATAAGACTCTCTTTTTCCTTGAGTTCGGGGGTAAAAAAACGCTCGGCATTAGCCATGGTCTGTTTTCTGATGTAATCTTCAGGCACCTGGCTGCTATTGGCGTTGGTTACCTCTATATAATACCCAAAAACCTTATTATACCCCACTTTCAGGGACTTTATTCCACTTCTTTCTCGTTCTTTCTGCTGGAAAGTTGCAATCCACTTTTTGCTGCTGCTGGCAATATCGCGCAATTCATCAAGCTCTGCACTATATCCCGACTTTATCATGCTGCCTTCTCTTACCGAGACCGGAGGCTCTTCAACTACTGCCCTGTCTATCATTTCAGCCAGGTTTTCGAGTTCGGAAAAAGATGCAAGCCCGACTGCCATCTCCTTTAGAAGTTCGGATTGAACTGTTTCCAGAAGGGAGTCCCTGACAGGAGGCAGGGCTTCCAGAGATTTTTTCAAGGCTATAAGGTCCCTTGCATTTGAATTTCCATATACTATCCTGCCTACGAGGCGTTCTATATCCCTGACCTCGGAAAGCCAATTCCGAAGATCGTAACGGAGCAGGGGATTTGCTACCAGTTCTTCTACAGCGTCGAGCCGAAGGTTGATTTTTTCTACGGAAACCAGAGGTTTCAAAAACCATTTCTTCAGGATACGGCTTCCCATCGGTGTTTTTGTACAGTTCAGAATACGGTAAAGGGAATTCTCGTCCCCTTCGTCTCGCACGTTTTTCACGATCTCGAGATTTCGCAGGGTTATGGAATCAAGAATCATGAATTCGGAATTAGAGTAGGTACTCAGGGTATTGATATGGGTAAGTTCCCGCATCTGCGTGGTCTGTGCATACTCGAGAGCAGCGCAGGCCGAATACACTGCAAAATCCAGCTTCTCACAGCCCATACCTTCAAGAGTTGCAACCCTGAAATGGTTTCTCAGCCTTTCTCGAGCTTCCCTGGTTCCTGAAACCCCAGGGTCAAACTCCTGCACAACGGTCTGGGCTCTCAGCCGGTCCGCAAGGTCAGGATTTCCATAAAGGGAGGGAGGCAGAATACATTCGGAAGGCCGCATGCGGGCAAGCTCGCTAAGAAGCTTCTCAAAACTATCCGTGTCCCGAAACTGAGTTGTAAGGAATTCCCCTGTGGAAATGTCGAGAAAGGAAACCCCGATCTCCATTTCCTTTTCCGTACTCTTTCCGGATTTTCCGATCTCCCGCCCTGCAACTGCCATAAGGTAGTTGTTCGAGGCATCCGAGAACATGGAAGAGTCAATTGCCGTGCCGGGTGTAACCACCCTGACAACCCCGCGCTTTACAACTCCTTTTGCCTGTTTCGGGTCTTCGAGCTGTTCGCAAATTGCCACTTTGTACCCTTTATTTATTAGCCTAGGCAAGTAGGTGTCAATTGCATGGTAGGGTATTCCTGCAAGCGGCATCCTCTCTCCTGATCTGTCCTTTCCCCGGGCTGTAAGCGTAATCTCAAGTTCTTTTGCAATGGTCCTGGCGTCTTCCCCGAAAGATTCGTAGAAGTCTCCCATGCGGAAAAAGATCAGGGTATCAGGATATGCCTGCTTGGCTTCGTAGTACTGGCGCATTGCAGGGGTCATCATTTCTGTCATTTTTTACTCACTGTAAACCTTGAATCGTTCTGTGTAAATTGGGACTCTTATTGAGAATTCTGAATTTCTCAGGACTCACTGGATACTGGTCAGTGACCTTAGATACTGCTAGTAGATCCTATATCTTTATTAAAATCATCCTTCTTATATATATTTAACAATTCGATATTGTAAGCCATCTCGAAGGAGGAATTGCTCTGGACCGGGAAAAGCTCATCGAAGTTTGTCCTGTTTGCGGAAACGCAGATTTATATTATGAAGTTGGCGGATATGCAGGTACAGTTTACCACTGCAAGGAATGCGGGTATGTAGGAGCTTTCATTATTGAAGCTAACGAGGAAATGATCGACAAAATTCGAGAGAAGTATAAGCGTGAAAGAATGAACGAAAGTGGAAGAGAGTGAGAAATATGAATAAGGCTATAAGGCTAATAATATTTTTTCCTAAGGCTAATAGTATATTTTTCCATACATAGGTACTGGTCAATTAAATATTTTGGAAAATAGCCTGCCTCAAGCCTGAAAGAAGGTAATAGAATCAGAAAAATGATTACATTACGACAAATTTAAGAAATAAACTGTGCGAAGTATGTGAAACTGCGCTATAGATATATGACAATTACTATAATAGCCGCATTGACAGCTGTCAGTATAGCCATTTCTCTTTTGTTTGCTCTTTTATGAGCCCATAAATCATACGTTGAAGATAAAAATGCCACAACTGAACCAGTTAAAGTTATACCCTCGGAGAAGGCTCTAAAATCAGCTGGATATATCGGGAATATCAAACGCCATAAACAATAAATTGATACTTCAAAAGGGATTATAACTAGAGGGAGATAGCTCAAACAATGAAGTGTTGAAACATTCCCATCCAGGGCTTTTGCCAGAAACCGGGAAAATCGGACTATAAACCTGGTAAGTCAGGTGACTTTTCTATATTCGAACTTCCGGAAATCAGGTATTCTACCACTGCGTGAGACATATCTCCTACGGTTTCTCCTTCGGTTGAAGCATCTTTGAGAGGTATTTTTTCACTTATGATGCTAACTCGAATCCCTAGTAAAAAAAATATCCTAGCACCCAATGAAAAATTCTACTTAACGTAATTTTTTTTGGCACTGTTTCTTCCACCCACTCACCCCAAATTTACGTCACAGACTTTATTCTTAAATGTATATAGGTGCTATAAGGATATATAATTTTTTATCGACTATCTTGACAAAGTATAGATTATTTAAGTTAGTAATAACGATATTCGCCTATAAAATATTAATCATCAATAAATTAATACAAAACATGAGACACAACAGACAATTTTCACAGCAGGACAGAGGTAATATAACTGCACTTAATGTTGAATTAAAGATTGATAGAAGTAACAAGCCCATACAACTTGCCCTGCAAGCTTGTAAAGCATTATCAGAGGAAATTTTGCACGCCTTAATTTGTTGAGAGCGCGAGATCAGAAAACAAATTTAAAACCTGATTCTGCTTTCAGGAATTATTACTTAAAACGTAAGAGGGCAGAGAATTGAAAATGGAAAATTGAACTGAAGAACAAAAAGACAATAAAGCAAGGAATGTGTAAATGTGAAACGGTGTGTAAAAACAGATAAAAATCGGGATCTAAATAAAATTTTGGTGGGGCCGCTGAGATTTGGACTCAGGTCGCAAGACCCCCAGTCTTGCAGGATGGACCAGGCTACCCTACGGCCCCGCAGAGCAGTTGTACTTTTTCAATAGCAGATCTCTTTCTTCATCTGCCATCGTCAACTATTGTAATCAAATATGTAGTATAAATGCGTATCGGTGGAAGAAAGTCAGGATATTCTTTTTAGTATATTTTTAATTGTAATCCAGCACTAACGATGTTATTTTTATCTGGCCTTCTTAGCAGGATAAGACCTGTTACGGTTTTTGGAAATCGGCTTCAGAAGGTTTGCTCAGTATGCTTTTTGCCCGCAGTACTCGCTGGATAATGGTAATATGGGAAAATACGGCTATAAGTACGAGAGCCCAGCTCAGGAAACCCGAAAGTCCGCCAAGAGCCAGGAGAATCATTCTCTCCGTGCGTTCGGCAACTCCGACCGACAGCTTCTGGCAGCCTGCGGATTCCGCGCGGGCGCGGGTGTAGCTTACTAGGAAGGAACCTAAAAGGGCATAGCCTGCCCAGAGCCAGCCTTCTATTTCCATAATTGGAGGAAGAAGAAGCCTGCCGTTAACCGCACCTGCTATTATCCCCAGGAACATCAGGCCGTCGGAGTAACGGTCGCAGACCGAATCAAGCACGCCTCCGAAAGGCGTGATTCGGCCTTTTGCTCTTGCAACCCCTCCGTCAAGAATATCAAAGACCCCGCTGAAAAGGATCAAAAGCCCGCCCTCAAAAGGTTTTCCCAGCGCAAATGCTGCTCCTGCAAATACGCTTACGGCAAAACCCAGTAAAGTAAGGGTATTAGGAGATAAGGGAATAAGGCGGGCAATGGGAATTATGAGCTTTCTTGCGCTATTTTTGAGTTCGTCGAAAATTTTAATCCCTTCCTTTTACTGGCTGCTTAAATTGTCACTTATATAGTATGATAGTATGGCTGAATATTAGCTTATCTTTTTGGAAAATCCTTTCCACACATTTAATCTCCCTGTCAGAGCTGCTAGAGTTCGGTACGGTTTTCAGGACAGAATAGAAGGACAGGGACAATAAAGAAATCCATGTTAAAAATGAAACAGCTTTTATGCAGATGAAAAAAAGAT
>CAYSZA010000237.1:0-4910 GCA_964435275.1 uncultured Methanosarcinales archaeon
CCCTACATTCAAGCAAAGACCTTAGTGGAAATAATAAAACACCCTCCAAAAGTCCCATCCTTCCTGCTAGGTTTTGCAGGGGCGCTCCTGATCGGGTTTGCTATAATGAGGAAAAAGAAGTAAGACCTGGGAGAAGAAAGCTGAAAACTGCACTGAAAAAGCTTCATTCAGACTTAATAACCGTCGAAAAGATAAAAGGACGTGCAATCTAATTGAATATTAAAATTTAAAGGCACAGGAAACCCAGAAAAAGCAATGTAACCTCAAAAAAATGAATATCTGTGCCATTATTTTATTCCTTTACTATTTCATTCCTTTTTTCGTACTTTCATATTTTACTTGTCTATTTTCGACGTTTTGCATCTGCATTGATAATTTTTGCGAAGTCAGGTTTTGTTTAAACCCAGCTGTCTAACAGTAAATAAAAGTTGTGGGCAATCAATTTAGAAATACAAACAATTTCAAGAGTTGATTTTTTAATAAATTTCCGCGGTTATCAAGATTAGAGTAAACTGGTTGTTGAAAAGTAGAATTGAGAAAAAACCGAGAGAAAGGGTAAACGAAAAGCTGCAACCCTTTTTCTTGAGGCTGAATGTGAAAACTCATTCAGAAGGATGTATTTAACGAAGGCAGCGCGAAATATTGAGAAGTAAGGTACATAAGTAAAAAGTAAAGTACATAAGCTAGTTTTATCATTTATCTTTATATTCGTCTAGAAGTTATATAATTACTCCATTTATAAAAATGAAGCTCTTATAATGAGCGTTCAAATGGGCAATACCATTTGACTAAAAATAAAAACCGAAGAAGAGAGGTTAAAAAACTTGTTTCCTGAAAAAATAGTTTCAGTAAAGCCCGCTTTTACATCTATGCAGCATCTTAAGAAAAAGGAAAATTTGAGACTCCTGCTTTTAATTCCTATTTTCCTTTACCTGATCGTTTCTCCCGGAGCAGCCGCCTCCAGCAGCTGGGAACTTATTCCTGAACATCCCGCTGTTGGGGATACAATAGAGATAAAAGGGACCGGTTTTGAAGGAGAGACCGCAGAAGTGAGTGTAACCTTTGAGAAAGAAGTTCAGGTTTCGGACGGAAAATATGAGTACCTGCTTGAAGATGTAAAAATTCCTTCAGGGTTCAAAAACAGTTTTAAGGTACAGGCAACAGGAGCCGATAACCTGAATGTAAGAGCAAAAATGCTCCTGTGGATAACTAAAAGTGGAGAGGCAAAAGATGGCGTCGCTGTCGTTTCCCAGGCAGGTGTCCCTGAAGGGACATATAAGATCAGGATCGATGGGAAGTCTAGTGCTTCTAATGTTAAACTCAAGATCACAGCTCTCCAACAGGTGGAAGTAAATTCGGGTGGAGATCTCAGCTATACATACAACACTAAATCCATGCCGGCAGGTAGTTTTGAAGTGAAAGTAGGCGACATTGAAAAGCAGATCGACTTAAAGCCTGGGGAGTCTTCGAAAACAAGTTCTTCTTCTGGACAAACTTCTGTTAAGAAAATAACCGAAGAAACAACTGAAGAAACAACCGAGGGAATAATCGAGGAAACAGCCGGAGAAGAAACTGACGAAAAAGCTGATGAAAAAGAGATTTCCAGAGAAGAGGAAAAATCTACCGGAAGTTCTCCGGATCTCAAATCCCGAATGATAGGAATAGTAGGAGTATTAGCTGCGTTTGCTCTATTTGTGGCCTATTTAAAGAAGAAAAACTCTTAAACAAGCACTAAGAAATTTTAAATTTTTTATTTTTTTAAAATCCTTTGGAAATGCTTTCGATAAACTATAAATACATTTTAATAGTAGACATCTCTTTTAAATAAAATAGATGAATGCTAATTTATCAATTAAAAAAACGAATCAAAAAGAAATCCTGTTAAAAAGAAATTGCCAATAGAACCTAATAAGGTAAGTACTAAATAAAATTAGAAACATAGCAAAAATCTGAGATAAACTTCAATAAGGGGTGTAATAGTTGAGTAAAAGAATAGAAACGAGTAGAATACACCACAGGAAATGGAAATTAACCCTCACGGTTTTGTTTTTTATTTTCTCATTGATTTCAGTATCAGCAGCTTTTTCAGAAAAAGACCCATGGATTGTATCTGTTGAGAAAGGCGGAGAGAGCGTTATTTTTGCAGATCACAGTGAAAGTCTGACTGAAGGCGGCTGGATTCTTCTTAGCGGAGGAAAAGAAATACAGCTTCCACAACCTTTTAATTTTAGTTATCAAGGGGCAAGTACCCTGAAGAAAGGAGGAGTTACAGTTGAGATAAAGCCAGAGGCAGGCAGCGAAAACACTTCTAAACTGGCATTTACTTACCCATATCCCACACATCCTTTCTATACTGAAAACCAGAAAGTAACAATGGACTTCAATGGACCTAAAGCCTTCAAGAAGCAGCCAGTGAATATTTATCTTGTCAAGGGACTCAACGTGCGCTGCACTGCAGAAATCCTTAAAAATATTACAGACTGTGAAGGCATAACCCTCAAAGAAGCTTTTAACAAAAGTACGGGTTCCTACACCAAAATGAGCGCAACTCTTGACAAGAACGGAGACCTTCCTGAACCCATTACCTTTGACTCCCTTGAGCCAGGCAGTTACGGCATACTAATAACACTTGATGACGAAGAAAACAAAAAGGATAACTCCGGCACGACAAAGAAGGTCCTTTCAGCAACCGGTTTTGAAGTAGTTAATTACGATTTGACTACGGATGCCGCAGACACCCTTAAAGAAGGGGAAGATCTTGAAGTTGACCTGAGCCTGAAGGGTGCGCCTGCCAACGGGGAATATACATATGGCGCTGTTCTGATAAAGGAAGAAGCCTACAAAGCAGAAATAAACTTTACCTCCAATGGAACAAAAGCCGGAACTGACGTTTATATCAACGACATCGGCGTTGTCAGGGATCTGTGCTTCAACTCCACAAACTTTAAGTCCAAATTCACCAAGAGCGAGGTTACAAAAGATATCCAGACTCTTATAGGAGAAGGCAACGGCACAATAAGCATAGGTGAAAAGAACCAGGACACTCTTTGCCTGACAACCCTTGACCTGCTGCCAGGAGATTATCTCCTCTTTACAGGTGCCTATGAAAAGGGTAAAGGCCTTGTGGGCATAGACCAGGAAGAACTGAAAATAAAGTAATATAACTCTAAAAAAGCAAAAGACAACAGAAAAAGTTAAGGTTCTAGAAGATGGAGCATTTTATACAACCATCTTCTTCTTAAATTTTTCGCTTTTTGTTTTGCTTTTTTATTACTTTTATAGTTTAAATTCGTGGTTAAAAATTCAGCGTTTAAATTCTCAACTTTTATTTTTGGATTACTCGGTAGTCACAATTTCACAAATTCGGCTAATTATTTTAAGACTTTTCCGACCCGTTGCCTGTTATATGTCCTAATCCGGTAGGATAGACATAATATTTCCTATATCTCCTGTTATACAGTATCTCTTTCTTCGGCTTCAGCAATACAAGTCCTTAATCCTTCCACTTTTTCCTGTCGTCTAAAGGATATAGATGTAGATCCTTCCAGTACCTGACAGATTTTTGAATAAGAGATAACTGCCCTTATGCCTTTGGATGATATTGCCCTGCAGTCTTGATATTTCCCCTATCTTTGCAGGCGAAATCACAGTGATACCATAGCGCAATCCAAACTCCAGAGCAGTTCAGATATCTCTTGTTTTGTTAAAGGTGGATATTTGGTATTAGATAATTATATTTCAGACAGGAAGATCCTTTATAATTATTATATGTTTGGAGAACGTAGAAATTGAGGGGCAGAATGGAAGTTATAAAGAATATATTAACTATCGATGTTGAAGATTGGTATATGACCACGGATATCTCAACCTGGGAAAAGTTTGAAGATAGAGTCGTAGTCAGTACTGAAAGAATGTTGTCCATTCTGGGAAATACAAAAGCAACGTTTTTTGTATTGGGGTATGTAGCTGAACACCATCCGGAGCTAATTTCACTTATTCATGAGGCTGGCCACGAACTGGGTACCCACGGACATAGCCATAAACCAATTCAATTACAGACACCGGATCAGTTTAAAGAAGAACTGCTAAGCTCTATGAAAATTATAGAATCCATTACAGGCGTGAAAGTATATGGGCATCGAGCGTGTCAGGCTTCAGTAACCAAGAACACCTCATGGTCGATAGATATTATGAAAAGTTGCGGAATAAAATACGATTCCAGTGTTTTTCCTGTGAAAACCCCTTTATACGGGGTTCCAGACGCGCCTTTATACCCATACAGGATGTCCTCAGAAAACATCTGCGAAGAGTCTAAAGACGGGATATACGAGTTTCCTTTAAGTGTCTGCAAGCTGCCATATAAAAACATACCAGTAGCCGGCGGATTTTATCTGAGATTGTTTCCTTACTGGTTCGTAAAGAGTTCAATTAAAAGGATAAATGAAAAAGGAAAACCTGCAATAGTATATTTGCATCCCTGGGAAATAGACACAGGGCAGCCGAGATCTCCAGAATTTAAATGGTATCATTACTACAACATATCTTCGATGGAACCTAAAATTAAACACTTACTAAAGGATTTCAGGTTTACATCTATAAAGAACTGGTTACACGAATAGAGAGGATAATTCTTTGAAAAAAATAGTTTGAAAGAGAAAAAGACGTACAATCTCTCTTTACATAACCTCTTTTTAATTGTCTTTACAACCGTGTTAACCCTGAAATCTACAGTAAGTCAGGATGTATAATACACTTATTCCCGGGACCTAAGAATTTTCCCACACAAAGGTTTTAATAGTTCTTTTTTATAAAATTAGCTTAGATCTTGTAAAAACTTTTAAACTGCCTGCGTAAAAGAAAACGCAAATTAGAGCCATCAACAGGGAAAAATGCAGTAAAGAAGCCTGAAA
>CAYSZA010000238.1:0-4902 GCA_964435275.1 uncultured Methanosarcinales archaeon
AATCGAAATACTGGGTACTGGATGTGCAAAGTGTAAAAAGACAAAAGAACTGGCAGAAAAAGCAATCAAAGAACTGGGCATTGATGCTGAGATTGTCAAGGTAGAGGACTTTGATAAAATTCTGGGGTATGGAGTTATGGTTACGCCTGCTCTTGTAATTGACGGGGATGTTAAAGTAGCAGGAAAAGTCCCGAGCGTGGATGATATTAAGAAATGGATTAAAAAATAAACCTGCTCAAACAGACTGAAACATTAACCCAGAATTGAAACATAAAATTGCAGTTATTTTTAAGAAGAATTCAAGGTTAGAGTGAAAAAATGCCAGAAGAGACAAAATGCGCATGCGGTTCGGCGAATGTAGCAATTTTCCCCTGCGCGGGAGCAGCAAATGTCGGCCAGCTCTCAAACAGAATTGCAATCGAACTTGAAAAACAGGGTATAGGAAACCTTATGTGCACTGCCGGAATCGGCGCAAGAGCGCCAGGGCTTATGAAGTCCGCCGAGGCTTCCGACCGCATTATCTCAATTGATGGTTGTCCTGTAAACTGCGCCAGCAAGACCCTTGAACTTGCAGGGTTTAGAGTCGATCGGCAGATCGTGGTTTCCGAACTCGGAATTAAGAAAAGCAAGGAAAGAGACCTCAAGGACAACGAAGTAGCAGATACCCTTGGGAAAGTTATGGAGATCCTCCAATCCGAATGATCTTCACTTTAATCTCTTTATTGTATCGGAAGTCTTTCCCTTTAAATTGACTAAAGATGCTTGACAGGAATTAAAGCTTCTTAGAGGGCATTTTAATGCTTCTTAGAGGGCATTTAAATCTTTCTTAGACTTGAATTCTTCAATTTTTCCCTTTTAACCGATTCAAAACCCGGTTTATCATTTATACCGGAAACAAAGCTCGAAGAGATCGGGATGGAAGGAAAATAGAGTGGAGAAAAGTGAATTACAAAACGTCTGAGAATAAATTCATTTACAGCAGTCGCATTCGCCACATGAAGGAAGGAGATTCTTGTTGCTGCTTTCCACTTCCCAGCATTCAAAGCAAAGCTTTATCGTGCCAAGTTTTCTGTGCTTTACTCTAAGCAGCGAGTTTTCATCCTTCCCGCAGATAGAACATTTAACCATACCTGAGCCCTCAATCAAAATTTTGATAATGCAACTTTAATCACACTTGAAACCTCAATCATTGCTTTCATAATGCAGCATTTGACAATATCTGGACTTACAATCAACAATTTATAAGTAATATTTAACCTAGCACTCGACCAGGACTTTCATGCCAGTATGTTAATTAAGGTCTTTTTAATGGTCCTGGCAAATGTATATTAAACCTTAAACCAGTCCGACCTGGAACCTTGCTGTAATAAGATTTTCACTCTATACAGGTGTTATTATAAAAAGATTTACTTAAAACGACAAACTTATATCCCCATGTAATCATATAAATACGCATTGATATGTACAGATGAAGTAGAGATATGAAAGCTTTGAAAGAAAGCAAAATGTAACAAAATAGAATGTAAAAACAGTACGAATAAATAAAGAAGAAGGAACTCAAAATGGTCGATATATTTTATCCTCTTCAATGGATTGCAGACAGGTTAACGTATGAGGTCTTCGGGATTGCACCTGATACACGCCTTGCAGCAAGTGTCAACTTCGTCATTTACGATATAATGAAAATTTTCGTGTTGCTTGCAGTGATGATTTTTTTCATTTCCTACATCAGGACCTATATTACTCCTGAAAGAACCAGGAAAGTGCTTGGAAACAAAAAAGGGCTCAGATATCACTTTCTTGCATCTCTTATCGGCACGGTAACACCTTTTTGCTCATGTTCGTCCGTTCCAATCTTTATAGGGTTTGTAGAAGCAGGCGTACCCCTTGGGGTTACTTTCTCTTTTCTGATAACCTCCCCTCTCGTAAATGAAGCGGCTGTCGCTGCTCTCTGGGCAACTCTCGGCCTTGAGGCAACAATAATCTATGTCGTGTCAGGAGTTGTACTGGGAGTTCTGGGGGGCTATCTGATTGGCATCCTGAAACTGGAGAAGTATGTAGAGGATTTCGTATATAAGATAAAAGTCGGACAGCAAGCCACAAAACCCGAGGAGCTGGCAGCAAAGGAAAGAGTAAGTATTGCCTTCGAGAATGTAAAGGATATTGTGGGAAGAGTATGGATCTACGTAATCATAGGCGTTAGCATAGGAGGCATTTTTCATGGATATGCACCTGAGGGAATTTTGGAGAAGTATGCAGGTAAGGACAACTTGCTCGCTGTGCCGATTGCCGTCCTTATAGGAGTGCCCCTCTACTCGAATGTCATGGCAATGATCCCTATAGTAGAAAGCCTGATTGGCAAAGGCCTTCCCGTAGGAACTTCTCTCGCATTCCTGATGTCCGTTACAGCTGTCTCCCTGCCTGAAATGATTATCCTCAAGAAAGTCCTGAAAAATGAGCTGATAGCAATCTTTGTTTCAATCGTGGCAGTTTCGATAATCTTTACAGGGTATCTGTTCAATATACTGCTGTAACAATTTAACCACAATCGATCATGGGGAGAAGTATTAAGCAGTTATAGAGAGTTGAAAAACCAGGAAAACCAGGGAAAAAGATCTAATTATTTGCATTATTTCCGGATATCGGAAACCCCTCTTTTCAAACCATTCTTCCGGAGGCTTCTAATTGATTGAAACAGTATTTGTTCCTGCTGATTTCACTATAGAAACGGAAGACTTGCTCGGTTGTATAGGGGAGTTAAGAAGACATGCTAATAAAGAAAATAGAATGGGCTACTCCTCCTGGGATCTTAATTACCCTCATTCTTATCTTTGTTTTCCAGGGAAAGAACATTATAGACTATCCACTGCATATCCTTCTGATTCCAATCCCTCTTGTGTTGCAGACCTATCTAATCTTCTGAATCGGGTATGCAGGCGCAAAAACCTCAAAATTTCTTACAGGGAGGCGGCTCCCTCTACCTTTATTGGAGCGAGCAATTTCTTTGAACTGGATATAGCAGTGATCCTTATCCTTTTCAGAATGAATTCGGGGGCAGCACTTGCTACTGTTGTAGGCGTTCTTGTGGAAGTTCCTGTAATGTTCTCCCTGTTAAATCATGAGTAAAAAGAAAGATAATTTCAGGTTCTGATAACTTACAAAACCTGTTGCACGAATATTCCCTGGCTTTAAAAAACAGCTTGCAAATATTCTTTTCTGTATATTATACTGTTCCTGCCTCTATTATAATACACTTATCTCATTCTCAAGGTATTTACGAAATAGACTGGAAACACCATTCTCTATATACGATGCAACAGGCGGAAGACGCAGTATATAAAGAGATTAATATAAAAATAAAGATAAAATCACTTTGTTTAAATATCCCTTTGTTATATTAATTATTGTAGTAAATTGATATTATTGTTTATTTTTAATTTTGTTATTTAAATTTAAAAAACTGTGGGATTCACAGGCTATTCAAGAAATGAATTTCAGGAGCAATATAAAAATAAACTGAAACCACTATATTTAAATAGAGCTTTGTGTATGCTAATTTACACCATTTTAGTAGTATGTCGAAATGATTTGGTAGTATGTATTAGCACCAAATGGCATTTATTACTATAAAAATATAAAACCGGAAAAGAATAATATCTGGGGGCTATTTCGTCCACTATTCTTGTCAGTAATATAAAAGTGAAAAGAAAATCACTATCTTTAAATATGCCTTTGTTATATTAAGAATTGGCAACATGTCGAATTTATATCGACGTTATTCGCATATTATTATTTCTTGTAATTTTGATATAAGAATATTATAATATTTGTGGACTATTAGTCCATGTTCTTATATACTCAGGAATTGCGCAGTCGAACTGAGAAATCAAGATAATAAACCTTTCGAGAATATAAAAAACGGGTTATAAAAACGTCCTTTGCATTTGATTTTGTTTTTCAGCTGCGTAAATTCCACCATATAGTCTAGAGAATCAACAGATCGGAGGATTAATAGATCGGAGGATACGCTGTATGATAGGAAACACTGTTATGCTATTAATTGCAGTACCCGTACTGTTTTCGCTTTTATTCGTAGCCCTTCCCAAATCGCTATACAAGTATTTGGCCTGGGCTTTCTTCATAATTGGAGTAGCTTTATCAGTTAATTTAGTATTAGATGGTACTGGGGTAGTCGAGATTGGTGAACCAAATTTCGCAATGTATGAAAACATTGTCCTTATACTCGAAGTACTGGTAATACTATTTATTCTTGCTATGTCAGCAAAATATAAAAACTGGCCTACACTTGGACTGGGACTAATTTCAGCAGCTATATTTGCTTACACATATACCAGCGTTCCAGGTGCTGAAGGTGCTTCTTTTAATATTGATCAATTTTCTCAGGTAATGATATTAATTGTGAATATAGTCGGTACTGCGATTATATTATTTGCAACCGGCTATATGGATGAATATGAAGAACACAGACATTTACACAGACAAAAGACATTTTACTTTACAATGAGCTTCTTCCTTGCAGCCATGAATGGCCTGGTAATGGCTGACACACTGGGATGGCTGTTTCTTTTCTGGGAACTAACAACTCTGTGTTCTTTCGTGTTGATCTCATACAACATGGATGAAGAAGGAATAAACAACGGTTTCAGGGCTCTGGCTTTAAACCTGGTTGGTGGAATTGCTTTATCGATAGGCATAATTATTCTCGCTACTAAAGATATAAGCACCCTTTCTGGAATTGGAATCTATGCTGGAACTGATGCAACAGCAATGGCCGCTTTAGCCCTTCCTGTAGCCTTACTCTGTCTCGGAGGCTTTGCCAAGTCTGCCCAGATGCCTTTCCAGAGCTGGCTCTTAGGCGCAATGGTAGCTCCAACCCCGGTT
>CAYSZA010000239.1:0-4887 GCA_964435275.1 uncultured Methanosarcinales archaeon
GCCCCTGTAACTTCCCACTCAATAATATCTTTAGGAAGTTCGAAATCGAGGTAAGACATTGCATGATCTGATAGTCCACCCGCGCAGGGCTTGTATCTGGGAAATCTTTCTTTCTCAAGTAACAATGTTTTTAGTCCAAGTTTTCCTGCCCTTCTTCCGGCCGAGGCTCCTGAGGGCCCTCCTCCAACTATTATAAGATCATACATGTTAAGACACCTTTTTAATTAAATTATTTGAAATTTAGAAGGAATCAGCCCAAATAATTAACAAGTAATCCTGAAATCAATAAGCTCAAGACATTAATGCAGAACATCTTTATATCGATTTTGAGAGATATTTCCGGGAAACTCAAACTAATCTGGAAAAGTGAGGGAATATTTTAGATTAGCTCCAAAAATCTAAAAAATGGAAGATTCTGGAGGTCCATGCGTGCAAGGATAGAATTTGATCTTCCAGAATTTTATCCCAAATCATCTATAACAAATATTTAAAAGTTTAAGGGGGTCCTTACTGGATGCAAATACATAGTATTGTATAGGAGGCATTAGAGGGCCCATTACTTCAGAAATTAGCCTATTTCTTTTTGAATGTTTCATTTTTTTAAGTAAATGTTCTCTTATCAACTCGTTATATGACTCATTGTGTATTATGCTTCTTGCAGCAAGATTCGCGCTCTGAATGGCATATCTCATTCCAAATCCCCAGAGGTAGTCCTGAAATCCCCCTGCTTCTCCAATGAACATTGCCCCTTTCTCATCACAATAATTTTTCTTTATTTCAAAATGCCCATAACCGCCAAATCTTTTTCCTGCAGAAAGTTCCTTTTCATTAAGAAAATCTGAAAAATAGTTAACTGTATTTTGAAGAAACTCTTGAGAGCGAGAGACACTCTCTGGTCCAAAAACCGTTGCAATCGTTCCGTGCCCGTTTTTGCTCAAGAGGTAGGAGTAGAATCCTTTGGCTATATCTTGGCCAAAAGCCATATGATAGCCGCTATCGACACTGGTATTGAATTTGATTCCCCTTGCAAGGATATTTGCATTTCTCGGGCCTGTTGCGTTTACGTGAACAGGCAGTTCTTTTTCAGGCTTGTAATTTAGACGAATTTTTACTCCCAGTTTTTCGGCCTGCTCAAGTAAGGCCTTATCCAGACAGCCCTCTTTGCTTCCCCTTCTTACCAGATAACAGGCATTTTTTCCTCTAATAGTTTTCAGTTTCCCTGAATAATGTACAGCTAATTCCGATAAGGGCTCATACTCAAAAGACAAATCGATTCCGTATGATTCTATCTGTTTCAGGACATCGGTATTCTCAGACCAATTTTCTAACCCCTGCCAATCTTCATTAAACCTCTTACCAACGTAACTGCCCTTTTCATAAACATTAACTTTGTAATCGTTTTCGCATAGAATTATTGCACATGCAAGGCCGCTTATCCCTCCACCCAGAATATTTATTTCTTTGTTCAAATAAACACCAGCAGAGACTGGAGTTCCCTAATATTTAATATTTTTCTTTTATTACAGATAAACAAAAAGGTAATTCAAAAAGTGCCAATTCAGTCAGTAGGAGTTTTGAAATTTTCAAAAACTTGCAAAACGTTCTGGTAATTTACTTCTGTTCCAAAGCAGCCGTCCCTTTCCATAGGAATGCCGTAGCTTACAACCCCTTTCCCTTTAAGAGCACGCATGACTTTATTTAGCTCATAGTCGCAGGCAATAAGAAGGACACCGTCAGCTGCTTCCATTTTAAGAATATTTTTTACGTAGGAAGAGCCTGTGAGAACAAATACTTTGTATCCGTATTTCTCAGCATCTTTTTTCAACTGAGTAAAGACGCATTTCCCGCAGGATTTGCACTGTATCCCTGTCTGAGTAGAATAAGCCGGGCAGTCAAGACTCCGCATGCAGTGTGGGGCCAGAAGAATCCTCTTTTTTGTTCTTGCAAAATCAGACTGATAGGCTCGATTTTTTAGAGATGCCATCCACTTATCCAGAACTCGCGTATCGGAAAATTTAAGGAAAAGGTGCCTTAGAGGCAAATAAAAAAAATCAAGCACACTTGCGAAAAAACCTGCAAGGTAGACGTTTCCTGTGAGACTCCATCTGCTGACAACCAGAGCTATGCCAGAAAGAAGAAGGGAGAAAACGATAAAAAAGAAAAGAGCTTCCCCAATAATGTTATACATTGCACATCTCCATTTTTTGAATTATTTCCTCAACGTTGGCTTCAGTATTGAAGCATCCATCTTTTAGAAGAAGAACTCCCTGTACGGGAACAAACGATACAGCCTGCATATTCTCTGAAAGCTCGTTGTAGCAGGCAACACCAATGCAGGCTTCAGGCCTGTACTCTTTGAAGATCTTTTTGACAAAACTTCCTCCGGGCACTACAAAAACCTTGAAATTGCACCTATCTGCAGCCTCGGAGATTTTTGAAATATCACACAGTCCACATCGTTTGCATTCGTATCCATGGACCGGATGGCACCTTGCTTTACAGTTTGGATGGCGCAGGCACTGAGGAAGAAGCAGGATTTTCTTGCCCTTGACACGCAGGAAATCGTCATACATAACAGCATTTCGGACATCAATAAGAATATCGTCAACAAGGGTATCCCTAATCCTGAAAGCTTTACAAAGCCATTTTGCAGGGGAATAGAAAAGATAAAGCGTAAACAGCACGAATCCCGGAAAAATAATCTTGTGTTTTTTAAATGAATAGGCCCCTATGAGAAGTGCGATCGCGGTTCCTGCAAGAGCAAAAAGGACCAGGAATATAAATATTTTTCCTAGAAGTTCGTAGGGGATGTACATGTTCAAGGTGAGGGAAGTATCGATATTTAAGTTTTACTATAAAACGTAAAATCTAAAAAAGAGAAATAAAGAAAGCTGGAAAAATCAGCTTTCAGGCAGTTTCTAGTGGTTAAGCTTTTGGTGGTTCAGCTTTTGGCGGTTCAACTTTTGGTGGTTCCGTTTCCAGACCCAGAGCCTGTGCAACAAGTACAATTACGTCTTCAACACCAATCTTGGCCTGGATAGAGTCCCGCCCATCCATCAGGTTTCTTTTACAGAAGGGGCATGCGCTGGAGAGAATATCCGCATTGGTCTCAAGGGCATCCTTAACTCGCGATGCTGCGACTGCAACAGCAAGGTCAGGAATACCTGCTTTTACACCACCACCGGCTCCACAGCAACGCTGGAATTCCTGAACTCTATCCATTTCAACAAATTTAACACCCGGAATGTGGGAAAGCACAAATCTGGGAGCGTTAAATACGCCTACATGGCGGCCCAGGTGGCAGGGGTCGTGATAGGTGATAGTCTTGTTAATAGGCTTTTCCCATTTAATTTTGTCCTGCTTGATCAGGTCTGCAAGGAATTCGGTAATGTGCAGAACCTCAAAAGGCAGTTCTTTACCCAGAAGTCTCGGCCAGTCGACTTTTGCAGCCCTGAAACAGCCTGCACATGCAAAGAGAACTTTTTTGGCGCCTTTCTTCTGGATTTCTTCTACATTGTGTTTTGCAGTTTGGCGGGGCACATCGTTAATATGAGCCTGCCCTGTCCTGATAAGCGCAGAACCACAGCACCATTCCTGTTCTCCAAGCATGGCAAACTTAACTCCTAGCTTGTTAAGCACACGGGAAGTTGCCAGAGCAAGAGCAAGCTGATTATATCCTGCAGTACAGCCAGTGAAATAGACAATATCGGCTTTGTCTTGAATTTTCACGTCTTGGGGAACCCAGGCAAGCCTGTCTTTCTGGTCCTTCAGGTAAGGGTTATGGTACTGCCCAATGAGCTTTGGAAACATATTCTGTTTCCCATAAGGACCTATACCTTTCTTGACAAGATTTGCTCTCATGGCCTCCCAGAGTTCTACAGTGTTAATACCTGCTTCACAAACCGTTGAACAGATACCGCAGGTAGTACAGCCGTGTACATCGTCTTTGAATTCTTCAAGCTCGGACCTTGGGATTTCCTCCGGACCAAAGAGTTTTGCCTTAATTCCATAAGACTTGTTCATGTACTGCCTCCAGCGCAGGATTTTATCCCTGGGGGCTAATCCTGGTTTCTGGCCGGAAGCTGCATAAGTCGGACACCATTTTACACATTCACCACAGCGAACGCAGGAGTCAAGCTCCATAAGCTGGACTGCGGTAAGATTCTTTGTATCGATTGAAGGGGTACGTTTTGCCATCTGTTTATTCGCCTCCTTTATTTGCAAGAAGTGCAAGTGGTATGGCGATTACGTGAATATATTTGCTGAATGGAATAAATGCGATACAGAAGAGCAGGGAGATTACGGAATGGAAGAGGGCCGCCGGTGGTGCTAGTGAGGGGTCAAGCCCAAAGCTCCAGATAATTCCTGTTCGGATTCCATCGGCGAGAAAACCGGAAATTGTAACTAAGAAAACTACTCCGATCAAAACCCAATCATACATAATGGAAGCTTCCCTGACTTCAGAAACAAACAATCTTCTTACTAATGCTATAAGAACTCCGATAAGCAGGATGTATCCGAAAATATAGTTCGGAAGGGAGAGTATATCTCTGAACTCGGCGGGGGTGAACGGGAGTTCAATTCCGATCTTTTCGGTCATTTCGACTGCAAACATCATTCCTGACAGGGCAAACAGGGTCATCCAGCCTCCGAAAATCATCATGTGCATGAACCAGCGAAGAGGGCTTCTCTTGAGAATTCTCCTCTGGAAGATGATATCAAGAATGAGAACTTCAAGTATAGGCTTACCATGTCCATGGTGAGATTCTTCTCTTACCTGCTCCCACCAGGTTTTTAAGAATGTGATCGCACTTCCTTTTTTTCCTTCCTGGGGCTCAAGGCCGTAACCTGTTACTCCTGCCCCCCATTTCTGGAGGTTAATTATCA
>CAYSZA010000240.1:0-4881 GCA_964435275.1 uncultured Methanosarcinales archaeon
ACTTATATCCCGTACCGGATAAACGAATTTCCTGTAAGTTAATTGATATAATTAACAGGTTTGGCTCCCAGCTACCTGATTAGAATATTCAAAGATTATCATCTAAGACGGTGATCATATGGCTGAAGATATTAAAACTAAAGTAATAAAGGCAAAAAAAGCCTCAATCGAGCTTTCCAGTGTAAATACAGAAGTAAAAAACCGGGCTCTTGAGGCTATGGCTGAGGCTCTGGATAAGGAAAGGAAAGCTATTCTGGATGTAAATTCAAAAGATCTAGAATATGCAGAGGAGCTTAAAAAGAAAGGGAAGCTAACTCAGGCCCTTGTGGACAGGCTTAAGGTAAGCAACTCGAAGATTGACGGAATGATCGCAGGAATCAGAGATGTAATTAAGCTCAAGGACCCTGTAGGAGATACCCTTTCCACTCTTGAACTTGACAAAGATCTTATTCTCTACCAGGTGAGCTGTCCGATCGGCCTTATAGGGGTTATTTTTGAGTCCCGGCCTGACGTTGTGCCTCAGGTCATGTCCCTTTGCCTGAAGAGCGGGAATGCGACCATCTTCAAAGGTGGAAGTGAAGCCAGGGAGTCCAACCGCACTATTTTTCAGATTCTGGTAAAAGCCATCGAATCCACAGAAGGTATGCCAGCCGGGGCTTTCCAGCTTATGGAAACCCGAGAAGAGATAATGGACCTTTTGAGTCTTGATGCCTACGTGGACCTTCTAATCCCCAGGGGTTCAAACGAATTTGTCAAATTTATCCAGGAAAACACGAAGATCCCGGTACTGGGACACACCAGCGGGATCTGCCACATTTACGTAGATGAGTATGCGGATCTCGATGTAGCCTGGAAGGTTTGTTTCGATGCAAAAGTGCAGTATCCTGCAGTATGTAATGCAATTGAAACCCTTCTGGTAAACCGTATGATTGCGGAAGCTTTTCTGCCGAAGATGGCAGAAATGTACCTTGGGGCAGGAGTTGAACTGCGCTGTGATGAGGACAGCTTTGCTTTGCTTGAAAAGAAAGGGCTTTCTCCTCTCTCAAAGGCTACGGGAGAAGACTGGAGCCTTGAGTATAATGACCTTATTCTTTCGATAAAACTCGTTGATACTATAAAGGAAGCTATTGACCACATAAACACTTTCGGTTCTCACCATACCGATGGAATAATAACTGAAGATCCCTCACGAAGAAAAGAATTTACAGGACTTGTTGATTCTTCGAGCGTCATGGTAAATGCCTCAACTCGTTTTGCGGACGGCTATCGATACGGGAAAGGGGCTGAAGTCGGAATCAGTACAAACAAAATCCACTCCCGTGGGCCTGTAGGCATGGAAGGGCTGCTGATCTACAAATATATTCTGCTCGGTAAAGGGCAGATTGTTGCTGACTATGCAGGAGAAAATGCAAAGCCCTATACGCACAGGAAGCTTGATCTTAAGTTTGAAGATGTAAATTGAGAACATATCGAAGATTTGTGATACATTTATATATCTGAATTGAAATACCAGCGCAAATTGAGTGCTAACGATGGAAATTAGGAATGCGGTTGCTGCTTATTTCAGCCGCATTTCCAAAATACTCTACGAGGCTTTGTGATTGACAGATAGAAAAAAAATTCTCAATAGTGTTAATAAAATCGTTATCAAGATCGGTACTTCCTCAATTACGAAACAGGGCTGTGACAGTACAAAAGAAAACTGCAGTATTGATCCCACCTTTATGGAAAATATTGCAGCCCAGGTATCCGAGCTTCGAAGGCGCGGAAAAGAAGTAATTGTGGTAAGTTCAGGGGCAATAGGTGTAGGACTCCATGAACTTGGGATTGCCCCAAAACCTCGTGAAATTCCCATCAGACAGGCAGCGGCAGCTGTGGGACAGAGCATCCTGATGCAGTACTGGAGTGAGGCTTTTTCAAAATACGGGATAAAGGTCGCTCAGATTCTTCTTACTTATGAATTCTATTCCGACCGCGTATCCTACCTTAACCTCAGGAACAGTATCTCCACCCTTCAGGAATATGGGGTAGTTCCCATAATAAACGAAAACGACTGTACCTGTACGAATGAGATTGAAGCGATCTTCGGAGATAATGACAAGCTCTCTGCAATGGTAGCAAGTAAAATCGATGCCGACCTCCTGATTATTCTTTCGGACATTGACGGCCTTTTTGACAGGAACCCAAAGATGCACGATGATGCCAGACTCCTCTCGCTCGTGGAGAAAATCACACCTGAAATCGAAAGCTATGGTGGTGACCCTACAAGCTTCAAGGGTGTAGGGGGCATGAGAACCAAGATAAAAGCTGCAAAGATTTGCAGCATGGCAGGCTGCTATGTCCTGATTGCAAATAGCGAAATTGAGGATGTGCTTCTAAAAGTTCTTTCCGGGGAAGAGATAGGCACCCTCTTCCTGGCTGAAAGGCATATACAGAAGAACCGTGCTCGCTGGATCATTCTTGCAAGGGCTTCAGGTACTGTACATGTGGACGAAGGGGCAAAAGCCGCAATCCTCGGAAAAAACAGCCTTCTTGCGGCAGGGGTTGTAGATGTCGAGGGAAGCTTTGACAGGGGAGACGTGGTGAGACTTGAGTGTGAAGGCAAAGTCTTTGCGAAAGGAATTACAGATTACACCTCTGAAGAGCTTACGAAAATTAAAGGAGCCCACACTGACGAAATTGAAAGTATTCTGGGTTATAACAATTACAGCAATGTAATAAAAAAAGAGAACATCGGGATACTGGAAGAATTAAATTAAATCCACCGACAGGCCCGGAGGATTAGAAGGATTAAACTGCATTTCTCGGGTTTCTGGTATTTAAATTGATTTCTTCTGGTCCGGAGTCTCTTCTCAATTATTATCCCCCTTAAACTGAAAAATTAATTTAAGTTACCTAGTTTCTGTGGATTACTCGATCTTAACTGTATATACGCTTGAGGCAGTCTCCCTGGCGTTTATATTTATCTTGAAATAGGAGGAATGATATATGACAGTTCAGAACCGAAAGATAGGGTTTATCGGAGCAGGAAAAATGGGTTCTGCTCTCATGCAGGGAATTATAAAGGCCGGAATTGTAAAGCCTGAAAATCTTGGCGCAAGCGACGTTTATGAGCCTTTTTTAAATGAGCTGAAAGCACAGCTAGGCGTCAATGTCTCAACTGACAATGCTGTTATTGCCCAGGCATCCGATATTCTTATCCTTGCGGTAAAGCCCCAGACCCTGAGATCGGTGCTTGAAAATCTTAAAGCTTACATAACTCCCGAAAAACTTATCATTTCAATTGCAGCCGGTGTGCCTCTTGGTACTTACGAAAACGCCCTTCCTGAAGGCACAAGAGTCGTACGTGTGATGCCTAACATTGCGGCCACAGTTTCCGAAGCTGCTTCAGGGATCTCTCCAGGTAAAAATGCCACTCCCGATGATCTTAACACCGCTCTTGAGATCTTTTCTGCGGTCGGCACTGCAGTCCAGGTGCCTGAGTCCCTGATGGATGCCGTTACAGGCCTTTCAGGCAGTGGGCCTGCTTTTATCTTTCCGGTGATTGAAGCAATGGCCGATGGGGCTGTTCTTGAAGGAATGGACAGGAAAAGTGCTCTTACTCTTGCAGCTCAGACTGTACTCGGGGCTGCAAAAATGGCGCTTGAAACTGGCCTGCATCCCGGAGAACTCAAAGATATGGTTACTTCTCCTGCCGGAACTACCATCCAGGGAATCCATGCCCTTGAAGAGGCCGGAATCAGGGCTGCATTCATGAACGCAGTAATAAGGGCAAGCGAACGCTCAAAAGAACTCGGAAAGAAGTAAATTTTTTCCGTTCTGTTTACTTTTTACTTACTTTTTTATTTTTCCAAATACTATCTGCAAAAGTATGTAAAATAACAGGTAAATCTATCTGGCTGAAAATTTATTTTAGAATGAAAGTTTATTTTAGAATGAAAGTTTATTTCAAAACAATATTAGTTTTCACTTCTTGGCAGTGTAACCAATTCTCGTCCTTAATCAGGATTTATTCAATCCTCTTCTTTGCCTTAGATCACCCAGATTTCTATATTTAATGAATGTTTATTACAAATTGGCGTAAATTTTATATATCAGTTCTTTCCATACTATTTTTGTATAGTACTAACCTGAGCGTGCAGAACTGGATATATAGGGGTCATATTTCATCTTTTATTTTTTGTTTTCCTTTTTCAGGCACATAAACCAGTCAAGGCAGTACATCCCATTTTCGGCTTCTTCAAGTCTTTCCTTTACCCCTTCCATTGAACGGGGCGGCGGAACTATAACATCATCACCTGGCTGCCAGTTTGCCGGAGTCGATACATCATCTGCCTCGCTCTTTTGCATGGCACTGATAAGCCTTTTGATCTCCTGTATGTTCCTTCCGTTTGGTATAGGGTAGTAAAGCATTGCCCTGATTTTTGACTCGGGATCTATAATGAATGCTGCCCTTACAGCGTGAATTGTTGAGGCTTTTCGCTGAACCATGCCGTATTTCTTTGCGACTTCCATTTTCAGGTCAGCAATGACAGGAAATTTGATCTCAACATTTTTCATTCCTTTGTACTCGATTTTTTCTTCAATCCTCTTAAGCCAGGCAATGTGGGAAAATATGCTGTCTATAGAAAGTCCGATAAGCTCGGTGTTCATTTTACTGAATTCTTCCTGCATGCTGGCAAAGGCAATAAATTCGGTAGTGCATACGGGTGTGAAATCTGCAGGATGGCTAAAAAGAATAACCCATTTGCCTTTGTAATCTTCAGGGAAACTGATTGGCCCCTGTGTTGTCACAGCTTCAAATGAAGGGGCATCTTCCCCAATTAACGGCATGTGTATCTGCTCGTACTCGGTTTCTACCATATTCTCACCTGTAATTTT
>CAYSZA010000241.1:0-4880 GCA_964435275.1 uncultured Methanosarcinales archaeon
GCCATGCTCAAAGTGAACATGGCAGGGAGTGCAACGGGTACGGCTGTAACCAGCAATATGAGAGTTAACGGCAATATTTCCAGTAAGCTGCCTCCCCTTACTACCTGCGCAAGAATGGTCAATCCAAGGAGCAAAATGACTATTGCAAGTAACCAGGTCACAACTTTTGAGATTACCTCTTCCATATGTAATTTAGGTCTGGCTATTTGAACCAGCTGTGCAGTCCTGCCAAAATATGTTTTCTTCCCTGTAGTCAACACAATTGAATTTGCTTCTCCTTCCTTAACTATCGAACCTGAGTACAGGACTGAGTTCTCCTTTTTTTCAACCGCCATAGATTCACCGGTAAGTGCCGACTGGTCTGCTTTAAGTTTACCTGTAACTACTTTTAGATCTGCTGCGACAAAATCCCTGGTTCTAACCCTTACGATGTCTCCTGGAACAAGTTCCCTGGATGGCACTGTTTTCCATTTACTGTCCCTTAGTACCCTTGCTTCAACCTGAAGGTTTTTCTTCAAAGAGCTTATTATGCTGGATGCCTTCTCTTCTTGCAAGAAGCTCAATATCGAATTAAAGAGCAACAAAGCCCCGATAATATACAGATCAAGATACTTGCCCAAAATAAAAGAGACCAGCATGGTCAGTTCGAGCATCCAGGCTGTTAATCCCCAGAAATTTTTTAAAAATTTTATAATCGAGGACTCCTTCTTTTCAGGGATTTCGTTAAAACCGAATTTGCTAATTCTTTTTTGAGCTTCTTCCTCCGGTAAACCTGTTTTAGTATCAACATTGAGCCCTTCTGCTACCTGTTTCCAGTCCAGATTATTTGGCTCATTCCCCTGCCCTTGACCTTCCCCATCAGCCATTTAAGTTTTACTCCGGTGATCTGTAACTTTTGAATATATATACGGCATCTTAAATCGTGGTCTCAAAGTATAACTACACAGCATTAGCTCCTTTACACAAAGCTTCTTTTCCCCACACTTAAACTGCAAAGCGGTTTATGAGTATATAGGGTTTACGCGATTGAAGCATTTTTTTGAGTTACGAAATAATACTTTTAGGACAATCCGGTGAGCAAACAAATGAAAAAACGAACATCTAGTAATAGAAATAAGAAAATGGCTGTTATAGAAATAAGAAAATGGCTGTTATGGTGTTAGTATTATATTTAATATCAATAATAGCTGTTGCAGCAAGCACTGGAACTTCGAATAGTGCAAATACAGGAAGTAAAGACAGTGAAAAATCAAGCGAAAGCATAAACCATGACGGACAAAGAGGAAACATAATTGTGCCAGATATAAAGGAAAATACAAACCACTAAACCGTAACTACAGCTTTTACAGCGGCTTAACGGCTTGCAACCATAAAGAGTTGGATTTTATAATTTACGTTCAAGGTTTTAAGGCAGCCTGAGGCTTGCAAGCACTTCGGGGTTTACAACATTCTGAGGTTTTCCTTCAATGAATCTTTCTACGTTTTGGATGCAGACATATGTGCATTCTTCAAGAGATTCTTCCGTCTGGAAAGCTATGTGAGGCGTGAGTACGACATTTTCAAGCTTTGTCAGAGGATCATTTACCGGCAATGGCTCTTTTTCGAAAACATCAAGACCGGCTCCACGGATTTTTTTCTCTTTGAGAGCTTCTATAAGAGCAGCTTCATCAACCACCTTCCCTCTGGCAGTATTTATCAGGATTGCACTTTCTTTCATTTTCGCAAGTTCTTTTGCTCCTATCATTTTTTCCGTGGAAGGAGTTAAAGGCACATGAAGTGTAACAATATCAGACTCCGCAAGCAGAGTATCCAGATCGACAAATTTTACTCCAAGTTGTCTTGCTTTTTCTTCACTCGGATGGCCTGTAACCGAAATGACATTCATGTTAAAACCATGAGCTATCTGGATAACTCTGGACCCTATACTGCCGGTACCTAATACCCCCATTGTTTTTCCCATAAGCTGATTCCCAACATAGTTTCGCCAGTCGAAATTCCCCTCTCGAAGCCTGGTATCTGCGATATGCACTTTTCTCAGGAGATTTAGAGCCAGGGCAAAAACCATTTCAGCAACCGAATCGAATGCGTAGTCAGGGACATTGGATACAATCACACCTTTTTCATTTGCAGCTTTGAGATCTATATGATCATAGCCGGTTTGCCATACGGAAAGCATCTGCAAGTTTCGGGAGGCACTGAATGCTTTTTCCGAAAATCCGTATCTACCGACAAGAACTATATCTGCATCCCTTACTCTTGAGACAAATTCTTCAATTGAAGAAGGCATGCTTTCAAAGACCTCAAGGTCCCCGAGAGCTTCAAGTTTTTTTCTATATTCCTCTGGCAGGAATATGGGATCTGAAACAACTATTTTCATTTGTTTCACTTCCCCGAACCGTAGAAACTCAGGTACTTTTCCGGGTTTCTATCGAATGCCTCTTTACAGGAAAGAGAGCAGAAATAGTATTCTTTTCCCTTATATTCACTCGTGAATTTTGCTTTTCCTTTATCGACTTGCATTTTGCAAACTGCATCTGTTTCAGTAGATAAGGCCGAACCCATATTGTTCATGTACACTCCCCATTTTGTCCCGATTTTTATAATTATAAATTATAATTATATCTGCTATTTTTCTTCGACATAGATATATGTTACTCCTTTCGAGGCAACTTTTCCTTCGAGGTCACTTTTTCTTCCTCCTTAAGTTTCAACTTTATCCTGTAAAGTGCAAGTAAAAAACCATATACTGCAGGTCCGATTACTAACCCAGTAATTCCTATCACAAGAAGAGGGGCTCCAAATGCTAAAATTGTCATTACTGGGTGTACGGCGCCTTTTTTCTCAACCAGTTTAGGCCTCAGGTAATAATCCTGCATTATGTTTAGAGCGACACTGAATATCAATACCTCTAAAGCTTTATTATAGTCCTGAAGTAAAGCATAGTATGCTGTCAGAGGCAGGTACACTCCTGGTAGTCCAATTAAGGGGTACATTGACAGAAGAAACACAAATGAAGCCAAAACACTCGAATAAGGTACACCGAGCAGATACAGGCCAAGCAGGGCAATAACTCCTACTATAGCACTTGCAACGAAATGTTGTCTAAACAGGCCGGAATAGATTACGTCCAATTCTTTTAAGAATAATTTAACTTCTTTTTCATTTTTGTCAGGTATAAAGTTTAAAATCTGATCTATTAACTTATTTCCGATAAGTAAGAGATAATACGAGAAGATGAGCGCTACTATAAAAGCTACTATATAAAACGGCAAAGTGGCTGTTAAAAAGACCACTAAAGTACTTGTTGGCGGAAAGTATGTGTCTGTTAAACCAGAGATGAAATCGTTAATCTTGCTTGCAATCCTGGGGGAATTAAAAGGTACATTTATCTCTACAATTCTTGTTACTCTGTTTGTTATATCTAGAATAAGTAACTGCACCTCTTCAGGTGAGCTCAGAAGAGTTGAAACCTCAGTGGCAATAGCGTAAATTATCCTTATACCAATGAGGACGAACACAGTTAACGCTAAAAGAACTGAAGCTGCAGCTGCTATCCTTCTATGCTTTGTTCGGTTCTCTAGAAAGGAATATAAAGGAACAAGAAGGTATGCGATAAAAAAGCTAAAAAGTATCACGGAGAAAAAAGGTTCCGTTATATATACTGCGATGGCAATAACAAGTATAGTAACCAGTAATGTGAATTTACTGAAATTATCCCCGCTACCCATATAATGTAATAAGAGTAGTTTAGGTCATAAGATTTCTCGCTATTTTAGTTCTGATAGTTCATGACATCTTAGTTTCCTGAAATCTTTTTTGTTTGCTCCAGTGTCGCGTCAATAGTAAATATCGTATAAAATCGATTGCAAATATTCAAACTCATTCGATTCTTGAAGGTTGACGCAACACCAGGTTATTTTCAGTTTCTCATCACTATCAAGTAAATCAGGATCATCGACTGCTCCTCATTTTACTAAATTCTCTGATGTGATCCTGTTAATACATTCCATTTTTGTAATCTGACAAAGCTCAGATTTTTGTTCCACGAATTCCACTTTTTTAAGTACATTAGCTTCCACTTATAATTCTCGCCGTTGATCAGACTTGGATTTGGGAACTAACTTTTACTGAAGATTTTTCACAAACCGCATACTAAACTTAATTTTAAACTCCCCTTTTTTGGATCGTTATGCCTTAACTTTTTTTTTCGAACTATCTACAGTATTATTCAGGGCATTGTTCCCCAGGACATCCACGGATATACTGCATAACATCGCTCATTTTTGCACTGGCCATTGCTACGGACATATCTGCGCTCCCATAATAAATGCGGAGTTCATCGCCCACCAGGATCCATCCACACGGGAAAACAACATCATTAACGTCTCCAGTCCGCTCATACATCTCACGAGGCCCGAAAATCCAGCCTTCTGACCTGTGAAGTACTTTCGTGGGGTCTTCAAGGTCAAGAAGGGCAAGTCCGAGCCGATAGCTCCTTTTAGATGTTGTCTGACGTACCCCATAATACATAATTAACCATCCATCAGATGTTTGCATTGGGGGAGTGCATAATCCGATCTTACGGGCGTCCCACCATCCTCCGTCTCGAGCGTACAGAAGAACCTCATGTTCTCCCCAGTATTTCATGTCCGGGGAAAAAGATATCCAGATATTTGCCTTTGCACCTGCAATGTTAGATACGGGCCTGTGTAACATCGCCCATCTGCCGTTAAACCTTACAGGAAAAATAGCAGCATCTTTATTTTCAGGAGGCATGATAGGTCCTACTCGCTCAAAATTATCGAAATCTTCTGTAAAGGCAAGTGACGTTAATGGACCAGAGTCCGAATAAGCCGTATATGCTATAGCCCATTTTCCCA